>NZ_JANCLV010000029.1:0-11954 GCF_024294965.1 Pseudarthrobacter humi | reverse complement strand
CACCAGCACTGATCCCCAGATCCTCGCGCTCCCAGGACCAGCGTGGATCAACCAACCCAAGGAAATCACCCAACAGTCAGCCGCCTAACTCCCGTTGGTACCGTTCAGCTTGAAAAATTCCGGACTAGGGTAATCGGTACCGCAACTGTGCAGAGCGAGGTCACTCAGCTCCGCCCGCAAGTGGAAATTGCGGGCCGTACGTTCGCGAGCGTTTGCCAGATCAAGCTTGAGACCTTGGCTCCCTACTCGACCGGGGCGGAAGTAGGACCACTGGCTCCTCAGATTCACGCACTGCGCGGACAGAAGAACTGGGGCATGCTGCTCCGTAAGCCGCTCGTTCCTATCGATGATTCAGACGTCACGCTCTTAAAACGCGAGTTGCAGAGCCACCTTCGTGCGTTGGACGAGTCTCTACTGACCTACAGCAGCAGGATCAAACCTCGGCGAACCAGCATTTCTGCCTCCTGATGAAGTTTTGGCAGTTGAGGATTTCCGAATCACGCCGTCCGGGCGAATGAGGCGCTGCTGGAACGTATCGACTGGGCAGGCTGGGAACTTCGCGTATTTCAGTAGTCGACCTACTGAAGGTGCCGTATATACTCATTCAGTAGTTAGAATACTGAAGGGGAAGTAATGCTGCTGTCTGATGTGGCACGGATCAGCTCGGGACTAACCGTGCGCGAACGCCTTGACGCGAGCCGTCATGGGGTGTTGGCAATTCAGATGGCAGACCTCTCTGTTGGCAGCGACCTGGAGGTCCGCGGCATGGCCCGGATCCCCTCCCCGCATCCCCGCTATTTGATCTCCCGCGGCGATGTCCTCCTTCGTTCGCGGGGCCAAGCGACAATCGCGTGGGCCGTCCCGGACGACATGGCGGAGCCAGCCGTAGCTGTCCTGCCACTGTTCATCATCCGACCGAGCACCGACATTTACGATCCGGATTTCCTCGCATGGTGGCTAAACCAGCCGGATGCGCAGACGCACCTGCGGCGCGCCGCACAGGGGCAGACCATCCAGATGGTATCTAAGGCGACCCTTGAATCGGTCCCCCTGCAGCTGCCGTCGCTTGCGCAACAGCGCCTCATAGCCGACGCCGCACACATCGCCACCCGCGAAGCAAAGCTAATGCACAGCCTGGCGGAGTGTCAGCACACGCTTCGACAAGCCCAGTTGACCGCCGCTGCCCTTTCGGGGCAGACCCACATGAAAGCAGGCCGCAAATGACCGAGCACCAAAGCCCCCGCCTCTCGAACGGCGTGAAGGACCAGGTCACCCAGGACCAGATTAACAACGCCGCCTGGGCAGCCTGTGACACGTTCCGTGGCGTGGTTGATGCCACGCAGTACAAGGACTACATCCTGGTGATGCTCTTCGTGAAGTACATCTCCGATGTTTGGACTGAACACGAGGAGAAATACCAGAGGCAGTTTGAGGGCAACCCTGAGCGGGTGGAGTCACTGTTGAAGCGCGAGCGGTTCCCGCTGCATAAGACGTCAACGTTCAACCACCTTTACGCCAACCGAAACGCTGACAACATCGGCGAGCTGATCAACGTTGCGCTGGAAGCAATCGAGGAGGACAACCGGTCGAAGCTGGCGGGCGTTTTCCGGAACATTGACTTCAACTCGGAGGCAAACCTAGGACAGCCCAAGGACCGCAACCGGCGCCTGAAGAACCTGCTGGAGGACTTCGCCAAGCCAGAACTGGACCTTCGCCCTTCGCGGGTGAGTGATGACATCATCGGCGAAACCTACATCTACCTGATCTCGCGTTTCGCCTCGGACGCCGGCAAGAAGGCGGGGGAGTTCTACACGCCGCGCTCAGTGTCTGAGCTGTTGGCCCGTCTTGCTGCGCCCCAGGAGGAGGACAGCATCTACGATCCAGCGTGTGGATCGGGCTCTCTGCTCATCCAGACCGCTGCCCAGGTGGGAAGCAATAACTACGAGCTTTTTGGCCAGGAGGTCAACGGCTCCACGTGGGCGCTGGCACGCATGAATATGTTTATGCACGCCAATGACAGTGCGCACATCGAGTGGGGCGATACCCTCAACGACCCTAAGTTGTTGGAGGGCGATCAGCTCAAACAGTTCGACGTGGTGGTGGCCAATCCGCCGTTCTCCCTGGACAAGTGGGGAGCCGAGGTTGCGGAGTCGGACCGATGGGGCCGCTTCTGGCGCGGTGTTCCCCCCAAGAGCAAGGGCGACTACGCCTTTATTTCGCACATGGTCGAATCAGCGCGACGGCGGACGGGCCGAGTTGCGGTAATTGTTCCGCACGGCGTGTTGTTCCGGGCTGGATCCGAAGGGCGCATCAGGAAGTCGCTGATCGAAGAGAACCTGCTGGACACAGTGGTCGGTTTGCCGGCGAATCTGTTCACCACGACCGGCATTCCCGTAGCCATACTGATCTTCGACCGTTCGCGTGAAAAGGGTGGAGACAACGAGGGTCGCGACGACGTCCTGTTTATTGATGCCAGCCGGGACTTCACTCCGGCCAAGGCGCAGAGCCTGCTGGGCGAGGAACACATTGAGCGGATCGTTGAGACGTACCGCGCCCGGACCGAGGCTGACTCCTACTCCCGACTGGTCCTCCGCGAGGAGATCAGCGAAAACGATTTCAATCTCAACATCCCGCGCTACATCGATACTTTTGAAGCCGAGGCTGAGATTGACGTGGTAGCTGTTCAGCATGAGATCGAGCAGATCGAGGCTGAGTTGGTGGAAGTCCGTGCCCGCATGGCCGGCTACTTGAAGGAGTTGGGCCTCGATGACTGAACAAGCTGTGGCGAATAAGCTCGCCGTAGACAGGCATGGAGAGTTCGTCGTAAAGCGCAAGGCCGTTGAGGCGGTAGCCGCAGTTGGAGAGGCTGATGCACGGGGCCAAAGGCGGCGAACGGAAATGATTGCGCTCGGATGGTCGAATTCAAACCTTGATGATGTAACGCTTCGAGGCAGTGGGCACACCCCGAGCCAACAGCATCCTGAGTACTGGGACGGAGATATCGAATGGGTTTCACTCGCAGATAGCGGGAAATTGGACCAAGGCTATATCTCCGCGTCCACGCGTCGAATTACTGCGCGTGGCATGGAGAAGTCTTCAGCTGTCCTTCATCCTGCGGGCACCGTCATAATGTCTCGTGACGCTGGTGTGGGCAAGAGTGCCATACTTCGCGAAGCGATGGCGGTGAGCCAACATTTCATTGCCTGGGAATGCAAAGCCAAAGGTGTGCTTGAGCCGTGGTATCTGTACTACTGGCTCCAAAGTCGCAAGGGGTACTTCGAGCGAATGGCCGTTGGGTCAACGATCAAGACTATTGGGCTGCCGCTGTTTAGGAAGTTAACCATCTCGCACCCGCCCCTGCCAGAGCAGCGAAAAATCGCCGATATCCTCCGCACCTGGGATGAGGCGATCGACCGTGCAGAAACTTTGATGCGGGCCGAGATCGAGGCATTTGGCGTGCTGCGTCGCCGGCTGTTCCTTTTCCGCGGCCACGAAGTTCCATTGAGCGAGGTGTCGATGCACATCACGACGAAATCCGATGGAGCGCCTCACACCGTCATGGCTATCTCGGCTAAGACGGGGTTTGTGGCGCAGGCTGATAAGTATCGCAGGGATATGGCTGGAGCGAACCTCACAAACTACACCCTCCTCCGGCGCGGAGAATTCGCCTATAACAAAGGAAACTCGCTTACCTATCCGCAAGGGTGCATCTACGCACTCAAGGAGCATTCGGCGTTGGTGCCGAATGTCTACTACTCGTTCCGTCTGCGAGCGGACCTCAACAGCAGCTACTACGAGCATTTCTTCGCTTCAGGAGCACTCAACCGGCAGTTAGCTCAGAGGATCACATCAGGAGTTCGAGGAAATGGTCTGCTGAATCTCAACGCTGACGACTTCTTCGGCGTCAAGGTTCCCGTTCCGAGTCGGGCTACGCAGGATGGCGCCGCGGATGCCTTGAACATGGGTGCTCGAAAGATCGAACTGCTGCAGCACAAAGCCGAGCTCCTCCGCACCCAGAAACGCGGACTCATGCAGAAACTACTCACAGGGCAGCTGCGTGTGAATGTGGCTGCTGAGATCGAGCCAGGGGGACCAGATGATGACTGACGAAACCTTCGACGCTTCCGAACTGAGCCAGTCGCAGGGCCCGGCCGTGCAGCTGCTGGAAGCGCTTGGGTTCACCCAGCTCACGCCAGCCGAAGCCTTGAAAGAACGCGGCGGCAGGCGGAGCAACGTGCTGTTCACCGGAATCCTCACTGCTCAGATCCTCCAGATCAACCAGTTCACCCACAAGAAACGCCAGTACCCATTTGACGTGGCAGACGCGGAAGAGGCCGTGCGTCGCCTCGGACCGGGGCTGGAACAGGCCAAGGGACCGCAGGCGGCCAGCCTGGAAGTCTATGACCGTCTTATTCTCGGCACGACCATCACTAAAACCGTGGGCGGCGACAGCAAGAGCTACTCACTCCGCTACATCGACTGGCATACCCCCGCCAACAACGTCTTCCACGTCACAACTGAAATGCGCGTAGAACGCACCGGAAGCAGCGCAACTCAGCGGCTCGACGTCGTCGGTTACGTGAATGGCATTCCGTTTATCATCATCGAAAACAAGCGGCCCACGGAGGAACTAAAAAAGGCCGGCAGCCAGCTGATCAAGTACCAAAACAGCGACCGCATCCCGCACCTGTTCCACTATGCCCAACTACTGATCTCCGCCAACCGCCAGGAAGCTACGTATGCCACGGTTGGAACGCCGCGGAAGTTCTGGGCCAGCTGGCACGACGCCGAGGACACCGACGCGGACATCCGGCCGCTCATAACTGGTCGGACCGTCAGCGAACAGGACCGGCTTCTTTACGCACTCTGCCGGCCCGAACGGTTACTGGACCTTGTCCGCCGCTTCACGGTATTTGACGCTGGCGTCCGCAAGATCGCCAGGCACCAGCAATACTTCGCCGTGCGCAAAACGGTGGAACGCGTGCTGGCCGCCGGCCCTGAAGAACGCCGCAACGGCGGCGTCATCTGGCACACTCAAGGATCGGGCAAATCACTCACCATGGTGATGCTCGGCAAAGCCTTGGCTCTGGACCTCCGGGTAACTAACCCGCGGATCATCATCGTCACGGATCGCGATGATCTGGACAAACAGATCCGCGACACCTTCCTCGCCTGCGAGCTGGACCCCGTCCGTGCAAAGAGCGGCAAACATCTCGGCGAACTGGTGCGTGGCCGTGCACCCCTGATCACCACTCTCATCAACAAGTTCGACGGCGCGGCCAGCCGCGAAGGTCGCGACGAGTCCCGCGACATCTTTGTCCTGGTCGACGAAAGCCACCGCAGCCAGACAGGGCGCTATGGCGGCTATGGCCAGTTCCATGTGGCCATGCGCCGCGTACTGCCAAACGCCTGCTATTTGGGGTTCACTGGGACGCCGCTTCTGAAACGGGAGCGGAACACCGCCGACACCTTTGGCGGGATCATCCACAGCTACACCATTGACGAAGCAGTACGGGACCGCTCCGTGGTGCCCATCCTGTACGAGGGCCGCCTGGTGGAGCAGCAAATCACCGCCGGTGTGATTGACGCCTGGTTCGAGAAAATTAGCGCCGGGCTGACGGATGAGCAAAAACGCGACCTCAAGCGGAAGTTCAGCCGCACCGACGTCCTCGGAAAGACAGCCCAGGCCATCCGCGCCAAGGCCTTCGACATTTCGGAGCACTACCGGCGAAGCTGGCAGGGGAGTGGGTTCAAGGCGCAGCTGGTGGCGCCCAACAAGGCCGCAGCGATCCGCTTCAAGCACGAACTCGACGAGATCGGCCACGTCACCAGCGAGGTGATCATTTCCCCGCCCGATGACGCAGAAGACCGCGAAGAAGTGGATGCCGAATCCAGGGAGAGCGTGCAGCGCTTCTGGAAATCGCAGATGGCTCGATACGGCACCGAGGCCAACTACAACGAGCAACTCATCAAACAGTTCAAGGGCTCAGACGGGCCCGAGATCATCATTGTGGTGTCCAAACTTCTCACCGGCTTCGATGCCCCCCGCAATACCGTCCTCTATCTCTGCAAACCGCTGCGGGAACATACCTTGCTCCAGGCCGTGGCCCGCGTCAACAGGCTTTTCTCCGATGAGAAGGCTGAGAAACAGTTCGGCTACGTGGTGGACTACGAGGGTCTCCTCGGCGAGCTGGATGAGGCGCTCACGTCCTACAGCGCACTGGGCGACTTTGATTCCGAGGAGATCGCAGGGGCTGTAGTGGACATCCGCGAACAGATTCGCCTGCTCCCGGGACGGTGGAGCCACGTATGGGATCTGTTCAACACTATCGCTAGGAAAGACGACATGGAGGCGTTGGAGCAGCATCTGTTTGATGAACCGCTGCGGCACGAATTCTATGAGCGACTCAAGACCTTCGGCCGCACCCTTCACTTGGCACTATCTAGCGACAAGCTACTCGATGTCATGACCCAGGCCGATGTTGACCGCTACCGGAACGACCACTCCCAGTTCGCCGAACTCCGCCTGTCGGTGCAAATGCGCTACCAGGAGACCGTTGACCTTCGCGACTACGAACCACGCATCCGCCGCCTGCTCGATGATCATGTGACCGCCCTGCCGGCCGAGACGATCATTGAACAACTTAACATCAACGATCCCGCTGCGCTGAAGGCCGTTGTGGACGAGGAGGGCACGACGCCCGGCTCCAAGGCGGACCGGATCGTCAGCGCCACCAGAAAGACCATCACCGAGCGCATGGACGAGGACCCGGCTTTCTACGCGCGGTTCTCGGAGCTGCTGCAGCAGGCCATTGACGAGTACCGCCGTCGTCGGGACGGTGAAAGGTACCTGTTCCAGGCGCGGGAAATAGCTGAACAACTGGCCCGCGGTGACCGCGGTGCGGCGCTTCCCTCCGCTGTGACGCACGATGACGATGCCGCTGCAATTTACGGTGCGCTCGGCAAGAGTTTTCTCGAGTCGGCATTCGAAGAATTCCTGGCCGTACCCGACGACGAAAGAGCGGACACGGCAAAGACGGTGGTGGACATGGTTCGCGGCCGGATGGTGGTTAATTTCTGGACCAAGCCAAATGAGCAGAATGACCTCGCCACGGAACTGGATGATTTTTTCTATGACTTTGGTGAACGCCGCGGCATCCAAATGAGACAACCCATGGTGGACAGCCTCACAAACGCAGTCCTCACGGTAGCAAGGGCGCGCTTCAGGAAATGATGCTAGAGCAGCGGCAGGTTGAATACGGAACTCAAATCATTGAGTACCGTTTGGAGCGCCGGGAGCGCGCCACGCTTGAGATCACGGTGGAGCCGGATGGGGTAGTTCGGGTCACCGCGCCAAGCAACGCGGCTGTGGAGGACATCAATGCTCGAGTCCGGAGACGCGCCCGGTGGATCCTTGCGCAACAAGCATCCTTCTCCAGGTTCCGGCCACACACACCACCCCGCATCTATGTCCCTGGCGAGACTCACCTCTACCTGGGTCGGCAGTACCGCATCCGGATCGTCCCACCGGAAGCGGGAAAGGGTGCGCCCACGGCGTCCTGCACACCAAGCGTCAAGATGGTTCGGGGGTTTCTGGAGGTACGTTGCGTCGATTTTCACGACACCGGCACCATTGAGAAGCACATCAAAGAGTGGTACCGGAAGCGGGCAAAATTACAACTTCCCAGCCGTTTGGAGCTGAACAGGCAGCGCTTCCCTGATCCACACGCCGTGCAACCAACGTCTCTAAGGCTTCAACGTATGCCCACGCGTTGGGGCTCTACGTCACCGGCCGGCAGTCTCGTGTTGAACCCGGATCTCATCCGCGCGCCAATGGATTGCATTGATTACGTGGTCACCCATGAACTGTGCCACTTGCTAGTCCCGAACCACGGGAAGCAGTTCTTTGAACTTCAGCGCCTGGTGATGCCTGACTGGGAGCGGCGCAAGCAGCGGCTTGAAAAAGTTATGGCATAGCAGCGGCCCGGATGACCTGTCCGGTGAAGTGTTCGGGGAAGTGCCGTCCGAGCTTCGGACGACAACCTAGCGGCTGTCGTCGAGGCCCTCGAGTGCTTCGACTTCTACCGCGTCCAGCAGCTCCGCCGTGCTGTTTCCGGTTACCCTGGCCAACTGCCCCCTAGCGTTTGAACTGACTCTAGCTTCAAACACTCGATTGTGATTGCGCGCAGGTGTTTTCGGTTGTTCCACCGGGCAGGACGGTCCCACAACCAAGGAAGTGGGACACCCTCGGCGCACCCGGCTGTGCATTGCGCACGAGCAGACAATAAGTGCGGCCGTGGGTGATCCTTGCGCATAGAGATTGGAGCAACCAACGCAAAACGGATCTCGTCCCACACAGGACAAGCGCCCTGAGCGAAGGTGCGATAAAGCCGCTGGCAAAACGTCGCGGTGGATTTCTCCTACAGAAAGGGTCCCCATGGATCCGCTCACCCTGCTGCCAGCCGCCGATGTCCACTACGGCTGGATCTGCATCCTGCTTCTGGTCCTTCTGCACGAGCCGTCCTGCCGGCGTGCAGTTCAGCTCGTCCGCGCCTGCCGACGAAAATAGGTCAGAGCTGTCGTCGGGTGTCCCGGTGCTCAGGAACGGGATACCCGCAGCGGTGCCAGTAGAAGCCGGGGCCACGTGTTGCGTGGATCTGAAATCGCGAGGCTGTAAGTCAGCCGCCCTCAACGGGCCAGAACTCATTGACCAACACCACGATCACCGCACCGAACATCATCATGACGAACCTGAACCTACCCCAGGCAACGGCGGGCCGCGGACCGAAAGTCCGCGGCCGCCGTTCCCATGATGCGCCCGGAAACCTTTAGCCGTTCTCCTGGGGGCATTGGGCGAAGAACCACATCCAAGCCTCGTCCAGCGGGGCCCACAGGAGGCGCCGGCTCACCCGGTTCTGGTACCAGGCGGCGCGTTGCTGAAGTTTCGGGTCTGTCCAGTAGTGCTCTTTCCAGATCCAGCCGGGACCGTAGGGCCCCATGCCGTAGGGGCGGTCACTGAAACCGCCCGTTCGCAGGAAGGTGACGAGTTCGTGCGTCCGTTTTCCCCGGGCGAGGGAGAGCGCGCCCACGGCCTGTCCGCCCGTGGCGGCCAGGATCTTGTCCTTGGCCGCCGTACCGTGGATTCCCCTCGGTTGGAAGTAGGCCTCATGGAGGTCATACACGGCGTGGAGCGCGAAATGCGCTTCAATGGCAGCGGCTTCGATGTCATCGCCCTTGCATGTCTCTTTGACCCGTTGTACGGCCAGTTCCAGAGCCCGGAGACTGAGCAGGTAGTACTCGCAGGTGCCGTCCATGCTGTCGATGTTACGGCCGGTATCTCCGCTAGCCGCTGTCCTGATCTTCGGCTGGATCCCATGCCGGCCGGCCACAGGAGCCAGGGGACCGCCAGGCCCGATGGTCATTTCAGGGGGACGGGGTTGGTTGAGTAGACCCGGCGTCCGTCACCGAGTTCTACCCATGGGACCATCTTGTTGAACGGAATCCCCCTCGTGCTATGGGCCTTCCGTAGCTCGGGGACCGGTACAAGGACTTGTGTGGGGACCCCGCCGGGCTCAACGGGAGCGGGGAGCGTTGTGGCCCACACCGGCCGGTCAAGCACAAACATGTTGTCAGAGGGCTTCCTGCCGCCCAGGCTGACACCGTAATTGGTGACCGTCACGGACTTGCCTCCCCGGTTACGGACTTCGACCGCCACGAAGTCGGGACCGTGGAACTCCGGGGCGGTATCCGGGCCGTAGACCGGGATCGAGTATGAACTCTTCACCTGTATTACCGGCCCCGAGCGTCGATGGACAGAGACCTGCCACAGTAGAGAGACAACCGCTGCCAGCGCTCCCACTGCCCCTGTCAGGGGGCCGATAATAGCCAGCGTCTCGGTACTCATTCGCTCTCCCGGTTGTTCTTCGAGGCAGGCCAACAAGCCCGCCATCTGAGCGTAATGCCAGGTGCTGACAGTCCCGGCCCTAGCCGGACTCCGTGGAAGTGTGGTGGCGGCGGGCCGCGGCCGCCCGGCGGCAGACTTGTCGGTGCGCTGGCGTAAAGTCGTAGAGATACTTTTTACCTTGCACGAGAGCCCGGGGGACCATTGAGCGGATACCAGCAAGGGCAGCTGAGTATGGACGCCCGGTTGCAGATTAAAAAACTCGAATCCGCTTACAAGACGAATGCTGACCGGCCCGTGGCGTACCTGGATGAGACGTCGATGCCCGCCGGGGTGTACGAGGGTTCGGACCCGTTTTACGCCGTTACGGCCGTCGTGGTTCCCAGACGTGACCATGAGGCCATCAGGAAAGATCTGCTGCAGATCACCGGTGCACCGTATTGGCACTCAACGAAGGCCAATGAAACCGAGGAGGGCAAGGCAACGCTGGATGAACTTGCCCGCTATATCGGTGAAGGCAAGGAGCCGGTGATCATTTCAGCGCAGGCTGTTGTCGACCCGGAAGATAAGAACCTGGAGAAGGCCCGCGCCGCGTGCCTGACCCACTTGCTGAGTTCCCTGCACGCCGGTTCGCATTGCGAGCCCGTGAATCTGTTTATCCTGGAGCGGCGGCAGGACCAGAAGCGCAGGAACATCGATGATCACACCTTCAAAGCGGCAAGGAAGAGCGGGGCCATCCCGTTGACCGCGGAGACGGTGCAGGTATCACCCACGCACGAACACCTGCTGTGGCTACCGGACATCGTCTCATACGCGTACTACCGCAAAATGGCCGTCAAACAACCTGGTCTTTTTGACCACGTAGAGCACATGGTCACGCACATCTCGCCGGTACCGCCCGTTAAATAGAGCAGCCCCGGGCGGCCGTAGCAATCAAACCCGGGGCCAGGCCGGACCTCGAACTTCCTTACGGAAGACAAGTTCCAACACCTTGCTCCTGTAAAGAGTAACCCAACAGGGACAGTGTGGAACACCATTTGTGAGAAACCTAACTCATTCGTCTAACTCACAGCATTAACTCAATCCTCCTACTCACATACTGTGGTTCGAATCTTTTGGCGTTAACCGGATGACTGTTGATTGCGTGACTGTGACAAGTTTGATGGCCCCTAAGGCGGATATTTTTGGCCCTTGTCGTCACTCGCCGGGCACCTTGACGGTTATTCGTTGCCGGGCGGAACCCCCACCGCCCGGCAAGGCCCCCGTCCACTCCCCACAATAGGGCCGGGCATTCCGGATGCGCCGCGGCCCGCCTAGCTTCCGTCATCGAGGCTTTCCGGCAGCTGAACTTCCAAGGCATCCAGCAGGTGTCCCGTCGGGACGTTCTGCTGTCTGGCCAGGGTGTCCAGGGCGATGAAGTGCTGGCGGGCCAGTGCGATTGCGAGTTCTATCGCGGCGGTGTCCCTACGTGTCAGGCTGGAACGGTACCAGGGGCTCATAGCAAGTCCGCCTAATCGCGTGGGGCGAGAGCCAGGAATCCAGTAATCATGTCCAGTCCAGTTTTGAGTGCAGTACGCGAAGATAGTGCTGTGAGTAGTAGTAGTAGTAGCAGTAGTAGTAGTTCCGGGCCGCGGGCCGGTGGCCCGCGGTCACGCCGGTCGTTCACCCCGGCCCAGAAGCTCGAGTTCCTGACCGCATACGAGACCGCCTGTGAGAACAGCGGGGGCGGCGCGTTCCTGCGCACGGAGGGCCTGTATTCCTCGCAGATGACCGAGTGGCGGCGGCTGCGGGACGCCGGTGTCCTGGCCGGGAAGAAGGCCGGGGATACGATAGGGAAGCTTTCCGCGGACCAGGCCGAGAACGCGCGTTTGCGCCGCCAGTTAGAGGTGAGCGAGAGCCGGTTGAAGAAGACCGAGGCAGCCTTGGACCTGATGGGTTATCCCGATAGCCGGATTATGCCGATGTTTTCCTAACGGTGCAGGTCAGGGCACGGTTCACCCGAAATAGCTCGGCATAATTCTGAGCTGAGGCGGATACTTGTTCTTCCAATTTT
>NZ_JANCLV010000028.1:0-12944 GCF_024294965.1 Pseudarthrobacter humi | reverse complement strand
CGATCAGACATTCTTCGATCTACCCCAACTTGGATGAGACGAACCACCCAAACCCGTCTCATTCAAGTTGGGGCAACCGCTCTAATCCGGCACCCTCTGCCTCAACTTCTTTGAGACAGGACAGTTGTCAGTGTGGCTTGCCAGCCTTGTTGGCGAATTGCCAAACGATCTGGCGAATCCTTCCAGCGAGTTGGCGGAGCGCTGGTGAGGTCGCCCGAAAACATGCACATAGTCAGCTCTGGATCGGGTCGTCGCTTGGCATCGGCGCCGGAGACCAAGCCCGAACGACCCTGAAGCCGAGCCTTTCGCCAACTCCGATGGCAACGCGAGCTGGCGGCGCCCTGTTCGTACGGGCGCATACTTCGGTCCGCTCGCCTGCACCGTTGCCAGCAAGGGACAGCGCGATTTCCCCGCTAGGCCAAGCTCCTCAGCTCGCCAACTGACTGGCAATTTCGCCATCTATCCTGACAAGCCACAGTCAGTGGAGTTTGTTGATTGCCAGGACAGTTGGCAATTAACACGCTAGTTGGCCAAACTTGCCAAGGGGCTGGCCTACGACGAGATCCGCGGCGTCGTCGTTCAAAACAGCGTGTCAAACTTCGACAACCTATGGCAGGGCCACCGCCTGCACGGCCCCCACCGGCCGCGACCACCACGACATCCGCGGCGGTCTCCATGGCAGCCTCGACCTGCATCCCGCCGTCGTACGAATCCTCACCATCGCGGTCGAGTACCTCGAGCTCTACTGGCCGATCACCCACGGTAAAAGGCCATGCTTCTGCACCCACGCCCCGAGCAAGGACGGCTCTACGCCTACCTACGGCCACGCCTGGAATGGATCGGGCCCGGAGAGCTATCGGATCAGCGACGGTGTCGTCGCTGCCCTGATAGCATCGCTCAGCCTACGCGACATCGAATTCCTCCCGCCCCGGTCGTGATGGCCGAACCCCACGGCGGATTTTTGGCCAACTCCGCTGGCAATAGTAGGCCGTCCGCGAGGCTGAGATAATCTCAATTCTCTTGGCCAACTACCTGCTGCGCTGGCCAAGAAGGCTGACAAGCCACAGAGTTGGCAATTCCGTCAGAAGACCCGGCAGCTTACGGGTTGGCGGTGATTGTGTCAGTTAATGTGGCAGCGCGATTTTGCTCGGTGGCACTGCGCGGAGCACGCCGCCCGCCGCAGGACTGATTGGTGGCTAGAACCGGACAGCCACAACCATGCAGCAACAGGATGAAACTACGTACATGCGGAACTGCCAAAGCGAATGACGATCAAACGCCGGACCTCTGTCAGTAGAACTGGCAGTTCCCCACGTCAGCACTGCCAGATTCACTGACAACGGACAGCTGTGCGGGGCATCAAACCTGGCCCTTTTCTCCCAAAACTTAGGGGCCTCAGAACACGTAATCTTCTACGCCCTGGACCCGCTGGCCTAGTCCGAATGTGGATGAATATCCAAATCAGTGCCTGTCACTTGGGTCCTCAGCTGATTTAGCCTGCTTAGGCTCTGTAGCGACCTTTCCCGATTATCAGTGGCAATGGCCAGGACCAGGGCGTGCCCGAGTATCAATCCGGCAGCGAGTTCACTGGCGGAGCTGGTCGTTGTCTGTGGAGTGGTCAGGATCGCGTCGACCCGGTCCGTTAGGGCGAGCCTCAAGGCTTCCGTGACGACGATGACTTTGGTGCCGGCCGCTCGGGCGCAGTCGATGGCGACGTCAATTTCCCGGAACAGCCGAATCGGCGCAAAGATCAGCAGAACATCGCCCTCCCGGAAAGTAATCAGGTCATCGGCCAGCCGGAATCCGCTCATGGAGATGGTGCGTGCGTCCAGTCCTATGCGGGACAGGGACAGGGTCATGAAGTCGGCGATGGAGCTGGCGGGTCCAAGCCCGAAGTTGAAAACGCGGGAGGCTGAGCTTAGGAAATCGACGGTTTGTGACCAGTCATCGCGGGACACGCCTTCCCTGAGCTGTTCTGCCAGCGAAATAGTGTCATCCAACGCCTTTCCCAGCCCTCTGTCCGTCGATTGGTAACTGGCCATCCTGTCGTCAAGTACTTCAGCCAGGTTCCGCCGACGGGAAAGGGACCCGATCAGTGACTTCTTCAGTTCCGGAAACCCCGTGTAGCCCAGCGATTTTGCTGTCCTCACAACGGTGGCATCACTGGACCCTGCCAGGGCGGCCAGCTCAGAAGCTGACGAGACGACTACATCGTCCTGGTTCCGGAGCATCCACGCCGCCAGCCTGCCTTCCGCTGGCGACAAGCCACTCCCCAACGCCGCGACACGCTCTTGGAGACTTGCGCCCATCAACTCTTCTGAAATTGACATTTCACTATTGACCTATCTTGTAGTGCGCACTACTGTGATTACCAACACAGGTTACAACGAATCGGGTAGTAATGGTATTGAACCGGAAACAGTACGACGTTGCGGTGATCGGTCTCGGAACCATGGGAAGCATGGCCCTCTGGCAGTTGGCAAAGGAGGGTGTCGACGCGATCGGGGTTGAACAATTCGGCGTCGGGCACGACCGCGGCGGCGCGGGCGGCGAATCAAGAATTTTCCGTCTGGCCTATAAGGAAGGACCGGAGTATGTTCCACTTCTGCTCCGCAGCCGTGAGCTCTGGCTCGAACTGAACTCACTGTCCCCAATACCCATCTTCCATCCTTGCGGGGCGCTCACCATCGGCCGGCCCGAGCACTCGGACCTTTCTCAAGTGTTCAACAGCATTGAACAATTCGGCCTGGATCATCGTGTCCTCAGTATCTCTGAGATGGCCGGTATCTATCCGCAGCATCGTCTCCATGAGGGGGAAGTGGGGATCTTCGATCCTGCAGGTGGCCTGCTGATCCCGCAGCAAGCCATCGAGGCTGCCGTCGGGGCAGCTAAGAACCACGGGGCCATTGTGCTCGAGCAGACAGAGGTCCTTGAGATCGATGCCAACTCCACCGGAGTAGCGATCGCTACAACAAATGGCACGATCCGTGCCAAGCGAGCGGTGGTGGCGGCAGGTGTCTGGTCCAAGAAGCTGCTACCCGGAAGGTCAGGCCGGTTCGAAATCCTGCGTTCGGTCCTGCACTGGTTTGGCACAAAAGATCCCGCGCTGTTTATGCCGGACCGGTTTCCGGTGGGGATCCGCCGAAGCGGACCAGATTCGAACTTTTCGTTTTTTCCGACGCTGGACGGATCCGAAATCAAATGCAATCTCCATATTGACAAGACTGCAGTCGCTGACCCGGATGCGTTTGACGGCACGATCAGCGAGGAGTACTCCGAGTTCGTGAAGGATCAGATCACTGGCCTGGTCCAGGGTTTGGACCCGGGCAGGATTCGGGCCAAGGGTTATCTGGACGGGTATAGCGCGGACAATCACCCGTTCTTTGGTGATGTTCCAGGACACGACAATCTCACCGTGCTGTCGGGCTTCTCCGGCCACGGGTTCAAGATAGCCCCGGCCATCGGGGAAGCGGTAGCCGAGCACGTGAGATTCCAAAGGACAACGATCGACATGTCCCACATGGCTTTCAACAGACAAATGGACGACAAAAAAGATCTTCTCGAAAGGAACAGCGAATGATTCGCATTGGTGTCGATGTTGGAGGAACATTTACAGATGTCACGGCGCTGGACACGGAGGCAGAGACCTTTCATGTACTGAAGCTCCCGACGACGGTAGAGGATCAGTCCAAGGCGGTAACCGAGGGGATTCTCGGTGTTCTGGAAGGAATCGGAAAGTCTCCGGCGGACGTGAGCTACTTGGGGCATGGCACGACCGCCGCCACCAATGCGCTGCTGGAGCTGCGCGGTGCCAAGACCGCTCTCCTGACGACCAAGGGCTTCGCCAACGTATTGGAGATCGCCCGTCAAAAAAGGCCTTCCCTCTATGATCTCTTTGCGGATAAGCCTCGGACCCTCGTGCCGAACAGTCTTACCGTGGAAGTTGATGAGCGTCTGTACTCGGACGGCAGCGCCCGAGTTCCACTGACTGAAGCCGAGGTGGCGAGAGTCGTCAAGCAGGTGAAGGCGCTCGACGTCCAGGCCGTGGCGATCTGTCTGCTGCACTCCTACCGGAACTCCCAGCATGAAGAAGCTCTGGAAGAAGCGCTTCGCAGCGCCATTCCGGACCTGTACATTTCCCGGTCCAGTGCAGTAGCGCCCGAATTCCGGGAGTATGAGCGGTTCTCCACGACAGTGATCAACTCCTTTGTCGGACCGGAAATGAACCTCTACGTCACTCGTCTGGAGGACCGCACCCGAGCTGCCGGAGTGCAGGTGGGCCTGAAGGTGATCCAGTCAAATGGTGGGCTCACGTCCCCCCGGGGTGTGGCGGAGAAGCCTGTGACCACGCTTCTTTCCGGCCCCAGCGCCGGAGTCATCGCGGCGATTTACACCGCCCAGGCTGCCGGTGTGGAGCAGCTGATCACGTTCGACATGGGTGGCACCAGTACCGATGTCTGCCTCATCCGGGGTGGCAGTGCCTCCACGGCGAGTGAAAGGGAGGTGGCCGGCTACCCCGTGCGCATTCCGTCAGTGAATGTCCACACCGTTGGTGCTGGCGGTGGAAGCATTGCGTCCGTCGATGCCGCCGGCGGGCTCAAGGTCGGCCCGGAAAGTGCCGGCTCATTCCCGGGTCCCGCCGCTTACGGGCACGGCGGGCAGCTTCCGACGACGACGGATGCCAACGTGGTGCGTCGCCGGCAGAATCCCAAGTATGCGTTGGGCGGCAAAATGCCGATCGATTCCGAAGCGGCGCAGGCCTCGTTGGAACGCCTCAGCAAAGAACTCGACATGGGTGTACTCGAAGCTGCCCGCGGTGTACACCGTCTGGCAAACTCCAACATGGGACGTGCGGTGCGCAAGGTTTCCATCGACGCCGGTGAAGACCCTCGGGAGTTCACCCTCGTGGCGTACGGCGGCGCCGGGCCTCTGCATGCTGTCGAGGTGGCTGCCGAAGTAGGCATGCGGAAAGTCCTGATCCCCCCATTCCCCGGGACACTGTGCGCGCTCGGCCTACTGGTGAGCGACGTTAAGACAGAGATGGCCAAGTCCTTCCTGGCCGCCGCCAGCCAGGAGAACCTTGAAGTGCTGAACCAGCACCTTGCCCAACTTGTGGATCAGGCGCACCGGTGGCTTGAAGAGGAGGCTGCCATTGCGATCTCACAGGAGGTTTATGCCACTGCTGACGTCCGCTATCCGCGCCAGAACTTCGAATTGGCCGTAAGGCTGCCTGCTTTGCATATGGATAACGAAACCCTGGCGGAGACCGTTGCGGACTTCCACGAGGCACATCAGCGCGCTTACGGGTTCTGTCATCCGGACAGCGTGCCCCAGATCGTCAACGTCCGTGTGGTGGCGCACGGTCATGTGCGTAAATATCCCTTGCCCACGATCTCCGCAGGCGCGGATACGGTCGTGACCGCCGCGGTAATCGACTACCGCGACGTTGATTTCGGCGCGGACTCGGGCCCTGTCAGTACTCCGGTGATGGACCGCGCTGCGCTGCAGGCCGGGAACCGTTTCAGCGGCCCCGCCATCATTGAACAATCCGATACGACAACCGTCATTCCACCGACTGCAACAGTCGAAGTGGACCGCTTTGGAAACCTGCTCATAGAGGTGGAACCGGCATGAAAATTACCAACAAGGTTGACTCTGTTACCGTCCAGGTCATCGGCAACGCTTTGCTCTCCATTGCGGACGAGGTCGGCTCCGTGCTGAAGCAGGCCAGTTACTCCACCAACATCAAAGAACGTTCCGACTGCTCAACCGCTGTCTTCAACAAGAACGGCCGGCTCGTTGCCCAGGCTGAACACATTCCCATCCACATGGGTTCGATGAAGGGCGCCGTCGACGAACTGCAACGGGCCCGCGGCTTCGATTCGCTGAAACCTGGGGACGTCTACATCACCAACGACCCCTACTCCGGCGGGGGAACCCACCTCCCGGACATCACGATGGTGGCCCCGGTTTTCCGCGAAGGACAACTGATCGGATTCAGCGCCAACATCGCCCACCATTCAGATGTCGGCGGGCACGTCGCAGGCAGCAACTCGGGAGACTCTACGAGCATCTTCCAGGAGGGCCTGCGCATTCCGCTGGTCCGCTTCACTGACGCTCAAGGCGTCAACGAAGACATCCTTGCCTTCGTGACCCTCAATTCCAGACTCCCCGAGGAACGACGCGGCGACCTATTGGCACAATCCTCTGCCGTCGGGATCGGGGCGACACGTCTGGTGGAACTTCACGATAAATACGGCACCGAAACGATGGAATCAGCCCAGGAAGAACTGCTCGAATACGGCAAGCGCCGACTGGCCGCGGCCGTCGCTGCATTGCCTGACGGCAACTACTCATACAGCGACTGGCTCGACAGCGACGTCGCCGGAGAAGATCCGATTCCCGTGGCGGTGACCGTAAGAGTGGCCGGCGATAACATTGAACTGGATTTTGAGGGCACCGGCCGGGAGGCGAAAGTGGCCGTGAACGTCGTTCGGTCAGCGCTAGAGGCGACAGTCTATTACTCCCTGAAAGCAGCGCTGGATCCCGACATTCCGGCCAACGGAGGCTTCTTCGACTCCATCAAGATTTTGGCACCCCTGGGATCGCTACTGAATCCCAAGGCCCCGGCCCCTGTCGCAGCACGCACAGACGCCTGCCAACGGGTCGCGGACGTCATCATGGGCGCCCTGGCGCAGGCCATCCCCACACGCATACCGGCCGGCTCACACAGTTCCATAACGTTCGTTACCTTCTCCGGCGGCAAAGAGGACTTCTTCGTCTATCCAGAGGTCGTTGCGGGCGGATTTGGGGCCCGTCCGAACAAAGACGGAATGGACGCAGTCCAGGTGCACGTCACCAACTCATCGAATCTGCCCATTGAAGCACTTGAACTCGAATACCCCCTGATGGTGGAGAGCTACGAACTGATTCCCGACTCAGGTGGTGCCGGCGAGTTCCGCGGAGGGCTGGGTGTCCGACGCGATATCCGCATCATGGGCGACGAAGCTGAGTTCTCCGCCCACGCGGACCGGCAAACCTACCCCCCGCGCGGATTCGAAGGCGGACTCGACGGCACCCCGGGCAGGTTCATTCTTCGCCCTGGAACTCCTCAGGAAGAAATCCTAAGCAGCGGCCGCGTCTCGGGCATCAAGCTGTACCGCGACGACATACTCCGGATTGAAAGCCCCGGCTCCGGCGGCTTCGGCCTCCCGCAGAACAGAGATCGCGGAAAAATCGACACAGACATCCGCGAACACCGGATATCAGCGGAGGCGGCCGAAGAAGACTACGGACACTGACGCCCCATTTTCGGCGGCGTACCACCAAATCAGGCAACAATTTTTCACACCCCCATGGCGGACACGCCAACAGAACAGGTGATCCAAATGAAGGTCAGAACTCTCGCTTTAGCTCTTCTCCCGCTCGCGATGCTCGCTACGGCCTGCGGCCCGGGCAATACCGCAGGCGCGGCAAATTACCCCACAAAGGCAATTGAAATGGTGGTTCCATTCAACGCCGGCGGTGCTACGGACATCGCAGCCCGCGTCATTTCAGAGGCCGCTTCCGATGACCTCGGCGTACCCGTCAACGTGGTCAACAAACCAGGGGCAAACCAAGTTACCGCCGTCGACTCCGTCAACAGGGCAGCCGCTGATGGGTACACCCTGCTGGCCGACGGCGCTGGATCCAGCTCGCTGCAGGCCCTCGCGCCCAACCTGCCCTACAAATGGCAGGACCGGAAGTTCGTGGCCCGAATCCTCAGCGGATCACACGTCTATGCAGTGGGCAAAGATTCCCCCGCCAACACTCTCGACGAACTAATGAGCCGGGCCAAGGCCAACCCTGGGAGTTTCAAGGTCGCCTGGCTTGGCGGCAGCAGTACCAGCGACTTCGCACTCCTGCAGCTGCTGGTCGCCAATGAAGTTGACGTCAGCGCCATCCAGCGCGTCCCGTTCCGCAGCTCCGGCGAGGCAATGATAGCCGCAGCGGCAAGCGATGTGGACATCGCCGTCGGAGGTGCAAGCGCAGCGTTCTCCCTGCACAGCTCAGGAGACCTGAAGGTGCTGGCATCAACCGGCAAAGTCCGCGAAACAAAACTGCCCGAGGTCAAGACCACTACTGAACTGGGCCAGCCCGATGTGAACATCCTCTACTGGGTTGGCGTGTCAGGCGCACCCAAACTGCCGGACACCGTCGCCGAAAAACTCGCAGCCAGCCTGACGAAGATCTCTGAAAATGAGGACTTCAAGAAGAAGGCTGACGGCGTGGCCATGACCGTCGACATCGCCACCGGCGAGGAATTCGCCAATGACGTCAAGGCTGAGGCCGAAACCTTCAAAGCACTAGCAGCTGAACTTGACTGAGATGAAGATCCATCTGGAACCGCAATCAGGGGGAACTGCCGCAAGACTCATCCGTCAACTGGGCGTTCCTGTCGTCCTGCTGGCTATTGCCCTCCTGACCATCGCTGACGGTCTACGAATCGTCACGAGCGGGCAGGACAACCAATCCGGATTCTTCATCCTTGCCATAGGCCTCTGTTTTGTCCTCTTCATCATCATCAGCAGCCCGTTGGCGCGTATCGGTCGCCCTCGTCGTCTTCCCCAAGGAACTTCCGCCTTGGCCGGCGAAGAGATAATGCCCATTCCGCAGACCGATCCCGCCGCTGAAGAACAACCAGCCGGATATATGAAGCAGGTCCTGATTGCCGTTGCACTCATCATCGTGTGGGCCCTCGCGCTCCCCTGGATCGGTTTCGCCATCAGCAACGGACTCTTTCTCATCGCCTTCATGATCCTTGTGGGCCGCAGGAAGATCCTCAGTTCTGTGCTGCTTGGCGCAGTCATCGGCGCCGGAACTGCCTTCGGATTCTCAGCACTGGGTGTTGTTCTTCCACAGGGAATATTCGGGATTTAGCAGAGGAATAAACACACCATGGACATCAACGTATTAGGCACCGGCTTCTTAGCCGTACTCCAACCCATGACACTACTTTTGGCGTTCCTGGGCTGCCTCATCGGGACGATGGTCGGAATGCTTCCAGGGCTGGGGCCGGTCTCGGCCGTCGCCATCCTCTTCCCACTCACGACCTACCTGGACCCGGCGACCGGGATCATCGTCCTTGCCTCGATCTACTACGGCGCAATGTATGGCGGTTCCACCAGCGCCATTCTGCTGAACATCCCCGGAGAGGTCTCGTCGGTGCCGGCAGCCATGGAAGGGTACAAACTCAAGATGAAGGGCAAGGCCGGGGCAGCCCTTTCCATGGCCGCCATCACCTCCTTCATTGCCGGGATCGCCGGCACCATCGGAATCATGATCATTGGCCCATCACTGGCCGGCCTGGCCCTGGAGTTTGGCCCCCCGGAACGCCTGGGCCTGATCGCGTTCGCCCTGACGGCCATCATCGGTGTTTCCGGCGCCAAAGTCAGCAAAGCCCTGGCCATGGGGGCACTCGGTATGATCCTGGCGTCAGTCGGGCTGGACCAGTCCAGCGGAACGGAGAGGCTGACATTCGGGTCCTCGGAACTGCTGCAGGGACTCGATATCGTTCCCGTAATGATGGGACTCTTTGGCCTGGCAGAAGTCATCCTTACCCTTACCCGGCCAGTCCCGAGCATGGAATCCGGAAAAATTGGGAGCCTTGTTCCCAGCCGGTCCGAATTCTCACGTGGGACCATGGCAGGAGTTCGAGGGACCGCCAGCGGCTTCTCGCTGGGTCTGTTGCCCGGCATGTTGCCATCGGTTACCGCTTTCCTCAGCTATGCTTCCGAGCGCCGTCGCTCCGAACGAAAAGGTCGCAAGGAATTCGGTAACGGCGCCATCGAAGGTGTCGCAGGACCCGAGGCGTCCAACAACGCAGCAGCCATGGCCGGATTCGTCCCACTATTCAGTCTGGGCATCCCAACCGGTCCCACCATGGCCCTTATCCTCGCCGCGCTGCTTGTCTATGGCGTCGTTCCCGGCCCGCAAATGTTCACAACCCAGGCGCCACTAACGGCCACGATCATAGCCAGCTTCCTCGTTGCCAACGTCATTCTGATCATCCTGAACCTGCCCATGGTAGGAGTATGGGTCCGGTTGGCCCGTGTCCCTTACGCCATTCTGGCCCCGATTATCGCCAGCTTCTGCATCCTGGGCGCATACCTGACACGTAACAGCTTCCTCGACGTCTGGGTATGCATCGCCTTCGGACTCATCGGCTGGGGCATGGCCAAGTGGGACCTCCCGGTCGCCCCGCTGGTCATGGGATTCATTCTTGGTCCCATGCTCGAGCTGGCGCTCCGGCAGTCCATGGCGATGTCTGCAACATTCTTCATGGAACGACCGATCTTCATCGCATTCTTCGCCCTCGCCATTATCTCGCTCATCGCCTCCGGACGCCTCCGCCGAACCGGCGCCGCCGTAGCCGACTCCGACTAGGAGAACCAAACTGTGAAACAACGCGTTGCTGTCGTAGGCGCGGGAGTTATCGGATCAGCCGTTTTCGCAAGCCTTTCAGAGGCAGGCAACGACGTAACCCTCTACGACAAAGGAGCACCAGGATCCGGATCCTCCGCCGTCTCTTTCGCCTGGATCAACTCGAACAATAAAACGCCGGAACCCTACTTTGAACTCAATAAGTCAGCGCTTCTTGAACACATTGAGAGGCAGCACAATGGAAGCCGCGCCTTCCACCAGACCGGCTATTACGAACTGGCCACCGAACAAGAACACATTGAACGTCTTCAGAACAAAGTCCAACGACTCGCTGACTGGGGTTACGACGTCGAAGTCCTTTCCCCTGACGCCGCTCAGTTGGCGCTGCCGGAGCTCGCATCCGCTACTGTCCGGGGGTTCAATGCATTCTTCCCGCAGGAGGGCTACTGCAATATTCCGGCCTTCATCGCCGAGTGCCTCGACACAGGACGGCGCAACGGCGGAAGGTCTATTCTCAGCGAAGTCCGCAACGTTGAAACCACCCCTTCCGGTGTGACGGTGCACCACCGCCACGGACCCAGCGAATCATTCGACCGGGCCGTCATTGCCGTAGGCCGGTGGACGCAGGACGTGACGGAGGGCTGCGGCATCAGCATTCCGATGCATGACGATCACACACCCGGGTCAGCAAATCTCGGCTTCCTGGCCGTTACCGGGCCAACCGCCGTGTCTCTGCGTTCGGTGGTAACCACGAGCGGTCTGGGCTTTCGGCCGGACGGACACGGACGTCTCATACTGCAATCCCTGCCCCTCGACGCGCAGGCCGACCTCGCCCGGCAGTACCCGCCCCGTGGCACCATAGCGAAGGAGTTTGAGCGGCGCCTTTCGAGCACCTTCAATACCGGCTTCCCGATCACCGTGGACCGGGTAAACGTTGGATACCGCCCATTGACAAAAGACGGCCTCACCATCGCAGGGTTCATGGATTCCAACGAGTCTTTGTATGTGATCGCAACACACAGCGCTATAACGCTTGCTCCGTTGCTGGCCCGATTTGCGGCGGCAGAGATCTCAGGAGACGTTGTCCAGACCTTAACTCCCTTTCGCCCGTCACGTTTCCGAGCCCCGTCCACGACCCATCCCGTTACAGCCGCACGTACACCCGGGGACCAATAACTCCCAGGCAAGCGGCGGAATCGATGGCCCAATATCCCCGTCACTGTAAATAGGGCACCTGCTTATCCCGGTTGGGGCCGACACCCCGAACGTCTGTTAGCGGCCATGAAAAACTGCCCACAGGCGGCCAGTTCGGTGCCGGTGGCGGCCACGAGGTTTGCCAGGTTACGGACATCAAAGATGCCCACAGACGGCCAGCCGAAACACACTCGGTGAGGGCCGGAAACCCCGCGAAATCACCCGGCGCCGCCACCATCGTCCGACGACCTCGAGCGAATACTCGAGCTGGGGAGAGCGCGAAGGCCTAAGTTGTGTCTCCCAATTGGCGTGGCTGGATCGCACCCATGGAGCGCGCGACATGCCCGGACAGTGACAGCGAGATGCTTCCTGGCCCGGACCGCAGAGGCTGGTCCGAGTCGACCGATGGTTGGGAATTCCCGGGCAATATGCCGCAGGCACAAGCAAAACAATGAATTGCGATACGAAAGGCAGCTCCATGGGAGACCATACAGATTGGAAGGATTTGGCCGGCAGGCAGGTCCAGGTTCAGAAAGAAGGCCGAACTATCCGGACCGGGTATGTCAAGGACGTAGCCGTTACTGCGGACGCTCTCTGGCTGGAAGCCTACGGCGCCGAACCTCGAACCCTGTATGAAAAAGCGCAGGGCTATACCGTCCTACCTATCCGACCCGGCGAAGTGAGCCCGTCATGAACATGCAGGATGTGGAACCCATCGAAATCAAGGTCCACGACAGGGCCTCCATGGACCGCAGCATCACTGCGGCGGTCGACCGGATGATCGAGAGCGCCAGGCGGCAACGGACGCACGGCATCCTGGTGACCCGGCTCGGAGACGGGCACTTCGTCGTCGGCCTCAGCAATGCAGTCCCCTTTGGCTACACGGATCAACTCGATTCCCGACGCCAAACCGCCTGACGGTCTGCGGACACTGTTCCCGCCCTTCCATCCGGTCGGCCCAAGAGATACCCGGGAGACACGCCCTGGGGCCCATCCCGTTCGTTAACGCGGCTCCACGGGCGTGTAGACATCTCGGTCGATACGCTACGGCCCTGCGGGACGCTTGAAGACCTGCCGGAAACCAGGCACGGTGCTTCTCCGGCCGAGCCGCAGATCATGGCGCCTGGCTCAAGAGCGTCCTGCCCACAGGCGGCCAACACGACCGTCTATTGGTGACCACCGGCGGGCAACCGGGGTGGCCACCCGCTTGAGTTCTAGCGATCGTTGCAACACCCCCGAATAATCGGGAGTCGCAACACCCATGGAATCACCATCGAAAAGTAGTCCTTCCTTAAAGAAAAAATCTCCTCTACCGGAAGAACCGGCGT
>NZ_JANCLV010000027.1:0-15447 GCF_024294965.1 Pseudarthrobacter humi | reverse complement strand
GGAGGAGCTTTTCAGGTGGCTCTCAACCACGCCAATCGTGGCTCTGAACGACACGATCCGTGATCTGGCCAGGTGGCTCTGAAGCGCACGGCACGTGGCTCCCTTGGAAGCCAGTATTCAGTCTGCCGGTGAGTAGCGTCCGGGCATAGTGTCCGGCGGTCCGGTCCAGCGCCCATTTCTTGACACCCGGTCGGCGTGCAAGTGGGCCTGGGTCGATTTAAGGGATTCGTGGACCATCCGGAGGGAACTGGTCGCGGTGGCGATGCCGGCAGCGATCCTCCGCATGGCGTTGGTGTGCCCGAGAACCTACGGGGTTACGGCTTTTGCCGCCAGCGCCGGGCAGGTGGTGGCCGCAGCGGTCGTATGGACGCGGAGCCGTGGCGCGACCGTGTCGGTTGTCATCGGCCGGCCACCGCCTGGGGCGGTGAAGACCGTGGATACAGGAGCCACGCCGGTGTCGGCTTTCCCTCATACCAGCACCGACAGCCTGCAGGACCAGGCCGTGGCAGCGTCCAGCGGCGTGGTCCGCTCTCGCCAATACATGGGATGGTCCGCGTATGCCTCGGCAAAACTCTTCTTCTCGCCTCTGAAGACCGATTGCGACCATCACCACAGCTTCGCCAACCGGCTCGCCGCCCGGACCTCAGTCATGACTACATCGAGTCCTGGTAGAACCGCCAACGGCCAATTGCCCGAGATGCCCCACCGAACCCAGTCAGCAGCCCTCACACGAACTCCCGACGCAATATCAAGCAAATGGTATTGCCTTCTGCAAATCCCGGTACCGGCGACTGACGAGGTACCGGCCACTGACGGGCCCTATCTGATGGTTTCCGGGGGGTTGGAGTCCCAGGCCGCAATCGCCGGATAGGAGTCAGCATCCGTGATGACTTCAATGAGGAAGAATTGGCTGCCGCTGAAGGCCGCTTTTAGCGCGGTCTCAAGTTCGGCAGGCGTCGTTACGCGGCTTGCTTGCGCGCCAACTGCGCGGGCAATGGCCGCATGGTCGACCGGCGAGAACGGAATGGCCGTTGTGAATTCCGAAAATGAGTTCAACTCGGCATGCTTTTGGAAGCCCAGGATGGAGTTGTTCAAGAGTACGGACACGATGGGCTGATTGCTCCGGACCGCTGCCTCCATTTCGGCCCACACGTGGCCATAGCCGCCGTCGCCGCTGATACAAACAACACGCTTGTCCGGGAACGCTGCTTGCGCTCCCATAGCCATGGGAAGACCCCACCCCAGGCCGGCAAGGCCGCGAGGAGAGATAAATCTTTGCCCGGCGGACTTGGCTGTTAAGTAGTTGGACATCCACAGAGTCGAGTAGCTGGCGTCGGCTACCGCGATATCATCCGCTTTCAGATGCTCATTCAGGATCGACATCACGTACTGCGGCGTGAGTTTGTTTGAGGGTTGGTTAGCGCGAAGCTGCTCCACATCGACTGCGGCTGCTGTCTTTGCCAGGGCAATCCGCGACGCAGCGCAGGGCCGGCTTTGATCCCGCCGCGTCAGGTCGATCTTGCCCAATTCAGCAATGATGTCCTCCAGACCGAGGCGTGCGTCTCCGACAAGACGGACGGCCTGATAGTTGCGGCCAATCTCGACTCCGTCAACATCGAGATGAATGTAGGTTGCATCACGCGGAAACAACTTCCAGGCGTCCGTTCCGTTTTCGTTGGTGCGCGTCCCGACAAACAGCACGACGTCGGCATCTTCCACGAGCGGGCGCGTCAGGTAATTGGGCGCCTTCGCGCCCAGCGCGTTGCCGATAACACCCAAGGAGAGCTCGTGCGTTTCGCTGACAGCGCCCTTCCCCATATTGGTGGTTGCCACCGGGATGCCGCTGAGCTCCTGAAGCTGTCCAAGCGCTTTTACTGCACCGGATAGATGGACGCCTCCGCCGGCCACAATCAGCGGCGAAACCGCCTCTGCCAGCAGTTTGGCTGCCTCAACGACGCGGGCGCCGTCGGGACGGGAGCGATCCAGCGGAAATCCTCCCATCTGGGAAGTCCGGGCAATAACTTCTGTCTGCTCAACATCCATTAGAAGTACGTCCCGCGGGACTAACAACGCCACGGGACCAGGACGTCCGGTCGTGGCGATCGTAACAGCCATGTCAACGTAGTCGTTGATCCGCGTCGGATCATCCAGTTGCTTCACCCATTTGGTGCAAGATGCAAAGAGTGCCACGTGGTCAAATTCCTGGAAGGCATTCCGGCCGCGCTGGCTGACAGGTACTTCTTGGACAATGGCGATGACCGGTGAGGACGCTTTCATGGCCTCCGCCAACGGGGGTACGAGCAACGTTGCGGCGGGGCCGTTCTGCGCTCCCACCAGGGCAATCCGGTTTGACACCCGTGCGAAGGCATCTGCCATGGCTCCGCCAGCGTTCTCAGTGCGGTATGGGATCTGGCGGATACCGGCTTTCTCGGCGGCCAGAAAGAACGCCGATGGCAGGGACTGCCCAAAGACGTCGGTCACTCCGTGCCTGCGGAAGGCGGCGACCATTATTTCGGCAACTGTGGGCATAGCGTGCTCCTTAGGAGTATGGAAAAATTACGGTCGTGACGTAGCAAAATTCAGGGCGCCGCCGTCGACGACGAGGATCTGGCCGGTGACGTAGCGAGACGCACCCCCTGCGAGGAATTCGATAACACTGGCGCATTCTGCCGGGGTCCCAATCCGTCCCAGCGCCACATTTTTGTGGATTCTTTCTTCGCCCATCTCGGCGAAAACCGTACTCAGACGTCCGGTGGCTATGTAGCCGGGTGCCACGACGTTGACCCGGATTCCCCGTGGCCCCAGTTCGTTAGCAAGGAAGCGTGAGTAGTGGGCAACCGCTGCTTTTGCGCTTCCATAGGCCGAAAACATGGGTTCCACCGCGGCTTCCCCCGCCTGGGACCCGACATTGATAATGCTGGATCCTTGTTCCATGAGCGGAATCGCAAGCTGACAGGCCAGGACCGTGGTGACGAAGTTCCGCTCCATGTTCTCCCTCAGATCGCTGATCGGGAGGGTGCTGGGCAGCGTGTCGGCCCCCGCTGAATAGCTGCCACCGCCCACGTTGTTGACGAGTACATCGATCCCGCCCCATTCAGAGCGGATGGACTCCATCACATCGGCCATGCCGTCCTGGTCAGTGGCATCAACCTCGTAGCCCAGGGCAGCCCTGCCCAAGTCCTGGATGTCCCCGACGACGGTGTCGTTTTTCATGTCGTCTGCTTCAGGCTGAAAGTCGCGATAGGAGTGCAAATTAATGTCCGTGACGGCAACGTCCGCGCCGGCTTTCGCAAGGTGCAGTGCATAGTTGCGCCCCAGACCGCGGCCGGCACCGGTCACAAGAATGCGTTTGCCGGCCAAGCCAGAATTTTCCCTTGACATATGGTTTCCTTCAATTCGCCGGATCGGGGCCGATTCGGCACCCAATTCCTAGGACCTGATAAAGATGTACTTATCTAGAACATAATCAGCTATGGACATTGCGGCCGTCGCTGCGGGGGAAGGCGCATTCCTCAGCAGCGTGACCGGTCCTACCTGGTCCACCGCAAAGTCATCCAATAGTGAACCGTCCGAACTCCAGGCCTGTGCCCGAACTCCGGCCGCTGTTTTGGACGTAAGGTCGGACAGTTGAAGTTCGGGGATGAATCTCTGCGCCTCCTTATAGTAGAGAGGCTTGATCAGGGACGAAGCGATTTCCTTTATCCCCATCCGCCAGTGCTGCTTTGCCAGAGCCGGCGCACCTGGCCATGAGAGCGAATCCCAGGTGTCCTTCACGGAAACTTTCGCCCAGCTGTACCCTTCGCGCGCCATCGCCGGCACAGCGTTTGGGCCAACGTGGACATCGTCATACACCCCGCGCGTGAAGTGCACGCCAAGAAAGGGAAACCGTGGATCCGGCACTGGATAGATCATTCCCCGGACGAGATGTTGCTTTGCGTTTGCCAGACCCCAGTATTCGCCACGGAATGGCAGAATCTTGGGGCTGGCCGGAGCACCGATCAGGCGGGCAACGACGTCGGACTGCAGGCCCGCGCAAACGATGAGCCGATCAAAGGAAAGCTCCGCGGCGGTAGTGGTAACCCGGACCCTTCCTGCCTGCCGGACAATAGCAGTAACCTCGTGCCCCAGAAGGATGCTGCCCCCGCCCTTCCGCACATCCTCGGCCATAGCCTCAGTAATAGAGGCATAGTCGACGACCGCGGTATGGGGAGAGTGGATGGCGGCAACCCCTGCCACGTGAGGCTCGACATCCTTCATCTCCGCAGCGTTCAACCGCCGAAGCCCGGGAACTCCATTCGCAAGAGAACGGGCCTCAATGGCGTCGAGATAGGGAGTCTCGTTGTCCGTCACGGCAACGACCAACTTCCCGACCTCGCGGTAGGGGAGCTTTTTCTCCTGGCAATACTCTTTGGTCAGCTCCCGTCCCGTGGAACAAAGGGTTGCCTTCAAGGAACCTGGTGCGTAGTAAAGCCCCGCGTGCACGACTCCCGAGTTGCGGCCGGTTTGATGCATGGCCACACGGTGTTCCTTTTCCACCACAGTAACCATCAGGCCACGTTCCGCGAGGGCCCGGGCTATGGCAATCCCGACGATACCTCCCCCAATGATGCCGATGTGGTCTGTCACAACTACCGTCGTCCTTCCGTAATACCGCCAGCAATCGGCAGCTTGGTGCCGGTGTTTTTCGCCGCGGCCTTCTCGAAAACAATGCGTGCGAGAGCTGTATCCCAAGAGCCTGCCCCTTGAGACACAAAGACGGTAATCTGCGCGTCGGAGGTGCGTCCGGACTTCTCGCCCGCGACAATGTCGCCCAGAAGCCCCACGTTGTCCCATGTGACTGCGCCTTCGGCGACGGCCCGCCGCAGCGTTCCACCTTCAATCTTTGCCTGCTCCCGGTCATCGGTGACAAGTAGGTCCGCCGCCGCCAATACAGCTCCAGACGCTTCGCGGTTCTGCGGGTTATTTGATCCCGCGAAAACGTAGTGCGTTCCGGCTTTGATATGCCGTTGTTCAACCAAAGACTCTTTGGACGACGTCATAGTGGCAATTATGTCCGCACCCTCAAGTGCGTCGTCGATTGTGTGCTTGGCCAGGACCTCGACGGGAAACTTTTCTGCGAAGCGCTTTGCGAAATCCTGGGCCTTAGAATAGTTCCGGCTGAACACTTGGACAGTTTTGACCTCCGTGGACCGGACAATCGCTTCGGCCTGGGTCCAAGCTTGATACCCGGAACCGATCAGGCCCAATACCGTCGCGTCCTTTCGGGCAAGGTAACGCGCAGAGATTCCGGAGGCGGCGCCGGTGCGCAGCTGACCGATGCGGTCGGCTTCCATCAAAGCGTCACAGTCTCCATCAGCGGAGAACAGGAGCAGCCAGAATTTGGCGGATCCCCCACCCGTGACGTAGATTTTCGCAGCCAGGCTGTTCACCGGGCCGACCGCGCCGCCCAAGAGGTTCAGGTTCATTCCGTTCAGGGCTGCCCGTGAGCGAATGGCGTTATGCACGGTTCCGCGGCCCTGGCCTGCCAACGCGGTTTCGACGGCGTGGAGAGCGTCGTCCATGTCTACCAATTCGGAAACATCGTGTTCTGATAGAAAAATCATGCTGTTACCCCTAAAGTCGTCTTCTTGTGGTCGTCCAGTCAGCGACAACGACAGCCTTGATGACCGTCGTTTGCTCGGTAGCTTCTACCGCCGCCAGTACGCTTTCCATTGGGAATTCTGTAACCATCGAGGCCAGCCGTTCCTGGTTGCCCAGCAAAAGTTCTGTTGCGGCCCCGTAGTCACCGCGTGTGTAGCCGTAGGTCCCCTGGAGCCGCGCCTCGCTTCGCACCAACTGGTTCACGTCCAGGTGCGGAAGCACGCCGAAGAGTCCGGGAATGACAATCGTGCCACCGCGGCGGACGAGTGTAATGGCCGTTTCAAGAACAACGGCAGCGCCGCTGGCCTCTATCCAGGCATCTATGGGGCGTCCGTTTCTTGTTCCCTCGATGCCCTCGTGGCCGCGGACAGTAGCAAAGCCCAGTTGCGAGGCAAAGTCCAGTCTCGTTTGGGAGCCTTCCAGCGGTCCTACGAGCTCTACGTCGGCGCCGAGCTCTTCGGCGAAAAGGCCGCACAGTAGTCCAACGGGTCCTGGCCCCGAAACAATGATCCGCTGGCCCTGCAAATTTTCGCCCAACTGCCGGACGGCGTGTACGGCGACGCCAGTGGGTTCAACAAGGGCAGCCATGGACGAGGAAAGTTCGTTGTCAATGGTCACCGTCCTGCCAGCATCGAGGACAAAAAAATCCGCAAGAGCGCCGTCGAAGGACAGCCCGAGGCAGTCCCGCTGCGAACAGAGTTGCGGTGTTCCGCCGGCACAGACGGAGCAGTTGAGGCAACCGTCTATGGCCAAAGGAACGACGCGCTCGCCAATCCGTGTGCTGCTGACATCCGGTCCTACCGCATGGATTATGCCAACAGCTTCGTGTCCCAGCACCACTCGTTCCGGCAGCCACTCGTATCCGGCATGGCTGTTAACAGCATGGATATCGCTTCCGCACAGTCCTACAGCCTCCGTCCGGATAAGCACCTGACCCGGCCCCGGCATGGGAAGGGGAACCTGCCTAAGGGCTATGTCCCCCTTCTTCCGGCTTTGCTTCAAGAACGCCGTCATCTGTGTGCTCATGCTGCTGAGGACCCTATTTCCGAGAGGAGTGTCAATGGCCCAGATACGATTCGCGAACCAGAGAACTGCTGAGCAGTTCCTGGACAGGTCCTGATACGCGCGTCACACCGCCATCGATGATGAACCCGTGGTCGGCGACGGCCAGCGCATTCTGCACATGCTGCTCAACGAGGAGCACGCACATGTTTCCCGTCGCAATCTCCTGGACCAGCGAGAACATTTGTTTCACGATTATCGGCGCTAATCCCAGGGACATTTCGTCGATCATTAGCAACTTGGGCTCCGACATGAGACCGCGCCCGACGGCTACCATTTGTTGTTCTCCACCGGAAAGCAGCCCTGCGTCCTGAAAGCGGCGCTCCCTTAGCTTGGGAAACCGGTCATAGATCCCGTCCAACCTGGCTGTTGTTTTTCGGTCCTTGCGCTTGCTGTAACCGCCGAGGATGAGATTGTCCTCCACACTGAGAGTCCCGAAGAGTTTCCGCCCTTCAGGAACGTGGACGATGCCCAGGCCGACACGGTCCTGGGGCGACGCCGCTGTAATGTCCTCCCCTTGGAAGTGCACAGTTCCGCTCGCGGCCGGCACGATTCCGCTAATTACCCGGAGGGTGGTGGACTTGCCGGCCGCGTTGGGTCCGAGCAGTGCCACAATGCCGGATTTTCCGAGGGTGAGATTTACGTTTTCCAGAGCCTGTGCGTCGCCGTAGAAGGCGGAAATGTTTCTTACATCCAGCATTAGTCTTCCTTACCCAGATAGGCCGCGATGACCTTCGGATCGTTCACAACTTCATTGGGCAGGCCCTCCGAGATGACCACTCCGTGGTCCAGGACCAGGATCCGATCGGAAACCTCCATGACTGCCGACACGAGGTGCTCAATCATCAAAATCGAAACGCCCCGGTCCCTGACTTTCGCCACAAACGGAAGAACGTCGATAACCTCGCGGCTGTTCAACCCTGCAAGAACCTCGTCCAGAAGCAGGAGTTTCGGCCCCGTTGCCAGTGCACGTGCGACTTCGACACGTTTGCGTTGGGCCAGAGTCAGGCTCTCCGCCGGCTTGCGCGCTAGGCCACCGATGCTGAGTTCCTCCAGCAGCTCGGCCGCCCGCTTGCGCGCCGTCTTCACGCTCGCATCATTGACCAACAATGGCACCATGACATTTTCCGCGACCGTCATACCCTTGAATGGTCGAACCACTTGGAAGGTACGGCCAATGCCGCAGCGGGCGCGGCTGGCCGTGTCCAACCTGGTGATATCGTCGCCGTCAAACTCCACTGTTCCGGAGTCGGGGAAATGCATCCCGGAGATAAGGTTGAAGAAGGACGTCTTTCCAGCTCCGTTCGCTCCGATAAGGCCAATAATTTCCCCGTGTTCCAGTTCGAGGGAGACTCCGCCGACTGCCTGTACGCCACCGAATCGCTTCGAGACGTTGTCCACCTTCAAGAGGGTGTTGTCCATTAGCTGCGCCTTCCTGCAGTAGTGGAAATGTGGTCGTCGTCGACTATCTCCTCCGCGGTCCCGTCTTTGCTGTCCCCGCTGCCTGCGCTTCGTTCCGCCGGACGGAACCGGCGGTAGAGCTTGGTGAAACCCGCAACGATCCCGCCGGGCATCACACGCACGATAACGATGAGGACAATGCCGTAGATCACGAAGTTCAGGCCCTGAGTGGCGCCCGAGAACGTGGTCCGCAACCATTCACCCAGCGGTGTCATGAGTAAAGCTCCGACTATCGGGCCGAGCAGCGTCCCCATGCCGCCGATGATCCCGTTCAACGCCGGCTGAATGGAATACAGAGTTGCTGAAAAGTTGGTCTCTGGCTCTATAACGAAGAAGTACATGGCAGTGAACGCGCCGAATGCCCCAGTAAGTGCCGCGCTGATCACGAGCGCGGTCAATTTGAGTCGCGGGGTCCGAACGCCGAGGGCGCGAACGGCATCTTCATCGGAGGCTACAGCCCGAAGGTGATAGCCCATCTTCGAATGATAAATCCAGACGGAAATGCTGATGGCGATCAACGTCATAAACAGAACAATGTAGTAATACGGCTGACGCTCCTGGAATGAAAGAAGAGCCCAGCCCTCGGCGGGAGGAGTCGTGATGCCCACCGAACCGTTGGTTAGACCGACCCAGTAGATAGCAATCAGGCGAAGCACCTCCACAAACGCCAGCGTGGAAAGCGTGAAGAACGGTCCGCGCAGGCGCAAAAGCGGAATGGCCAGGCACAACGCCCCGATGCCTGCCGTCAACATTGCGGCAAGAATCCCCAGCCAAGGATTGATATTAAGGTTCACGTAGAGCAGTGCAACCGTGTAAGAACCAATCCCGAAGAAAGCGGCATGGCCAAGTGAAAGGATGCCCCCAAAGGCGAGAATGTTCCAGGCGACAGTAATTCCTACATAGATAAAGATCATGACGCAGATGTGAAGGACGAATTGATCGGCAGTGACCAAAGGCAACAGTGCTGCGATAGCGACGGCGCCGATAGACAAGAGGTAATGAATCTTTTTCATTTCAAACCAACTTCCGCATTGCTGGCAGAACCGCCGAAGATGCCTTGAGGACGGGCGAGTAGCACAATGATGAACACCACAAAAACAGCCACAAGCTGCAGCGCCGGATCAATATACGTGCCCACCAGCGTCTCAACCGCGCCCAGGAGCAGCCCTCCAACCAGCGACCCGACCATGTTCCCAAGGCCTCCGAGGACAACGACGACGAAGGCCAACAGCGTGAAGTGTGCACCTGCTAGCGGGAATACCGAATGGAACGGCGCGATCAGAACCCCCGCGATGGCGGTCATGGCTGTTCCCAGTCCCATTGCAACCAGATAGTACTTCTTAACCGGAATTCCAATAAGTCCGGCGGTCTCGCGGTCTTCGGCGAGTGCCCGTAGGACCTTGCCGATCAGGGTCTTTTTCATGATGTAAAACAGTGCAGCGACCAGTACCAGCGCGACCACAAATGCGGTGATACGGCCGTACGTTGCGCTGATACCTAGAACGGTCACACTTTTTTCCCCCCACGGAAACTGGGTGCTGCGAAACTGCCCACCGAAGAGGACAAGTGCCAGGTTCTGCAACAGGATCGACAATCCCAGAGTGACGAAGATCTTCATCGTCGGAGACGAGTTCTGCATGGGTTGCAAAATGAATCTCTGCAGCACCATTCCGAACACGAACATCAGAGGCGTGATGATGAAGATGGATAGATACGGGCTCAGGTTCCAGGCCGACCACATCCAAAACGTGGCGTACATCGCCATCATCACGAATTCACCATGAGCAAAGTTGATGATCTTGACAACACCAAAGATCAGGTTCAGACCGACCGCTATTAGTGCATACACGCCGCCCAGCAGCAGGCCAGCCACGAGCGCTTGCATAAAGAGACTCATTATGTCCTTCTGTGGCGTTCAAACGCCGAACGGCGTGATGATTTCCGGTTCACGAACGGCGGCTTCCGGCGGCCAAACAGTTTCGAGCTTTGTGCCCTTCCACTGCATGATGTACACGTCGGAACGCTCGTTCTGGTTTTTGTCGTTAAGTTCAAAACCCCATCCTGCTGCGGTCTTGCCCTGGTCCAGCTTGAAAGACGTCGCAGCGTTGCGGAACTCGACCGGATCGTCCTTTCCGCCTGATTTCTCCAGAAGGTCAAAAAGCAGGTTTGCACCGGTAAAGTTCGCCAGGGCATGCCCGGAGGCAGGGAGCCCCTGGTACCGCTCTTTGTATTTGGATGTGAAGTCCTGAATGCCCGGAGTGAATTTTTCATTGACGTAGATCTGGGTGAAGTCGACATCGAAAATACCGTCGGCCGCATCACCCAGTGCTTCATGGAAGCTCATCAAGCTGTGGCCACCACCCGTTCCGATGAAGGCACCAAGTTTGAGTCCGTTATCCCGGATCTGCCGGCCGAGAAGGATGGCGTCCGCCGCATATGAGACCGCCATCACAATGTCAGGCGACTTATCCTTCATCCTCAAGACCGTCGATGAAAGATCCGTGGATTTGGCGTTGTAGGGCTCCGTGGAGAAATTCACGAGGCCGGCGGTGGCGGCGTCCTTTTTGGCGTTCTCAGCGACGGACTGCCCGTAAGCAGAGTCTTCGTGGGCAAGGATTACTTGGAGCTCGGACACCGGTTTGCCCAGCTTTTCCGAAAGGTATTCGCTGATGAACCTCATCTGCATCTTTGTGAAGTCCCCGGCGGACGGGTTGAAACGATAAACGTTCTCGTAGCCCCGGGCTGTAATTTCTTCGGACACCGCACCCAGTTCGACGAAACTCCTGCCTCCCCGGGCAAACACTTCGGAAGCTGCCAAGGAAAGCGCCGAAGAGTAGGAGCCGATCGCCAACTTGACGTCGGGGCTGGACGCCAGACGGCGTGATTCCGATGTGGCAGCGTTGACATCTGGAACGTCCGCAAACTTCAGCTCAATTTTTTTTCCTGCGACGCCGCCGGCAGCGTTGCGCAGATCCGTTGCGATCTGTACTCCCCGCCAGGATTCTTCTCCGAGCAGCGCGAGGGGTCCCGACACAGGGAAGAACGCCCCGATTTTAAGAGTTGTTCCCCCCGCAGATGCTGTGGCACAGGCTGCCAGCGTTGGAACCGCTGCAATACCGATGATGCCGATTCCCGACAGCCTCATGAACTGCCGGCGGTCCACGTTCATACCTTTTGCCATTTTTCCTCCACTTTTACTAACGAGCCTAAATAAAACAATGCGCAGAAATTCCTGTTTAATCTTGCTAGCTGGCCGTCCATCCCCCGTCTACCATGAGCATTTGCCCTGTGATGTAACTGGATGCCGCGGATGCCAGAAAAACTGCCGCCCCTACTAGGTCTTCCGGATCCCCGAACCTGTTCATCGGTATCCGATCAAGCATTTTCTGCTTCCTCGAGGCATCCTGAAACGCGGATTCCGTGAGTTGGGTACGGAAGTATCCGGGACCGATTCCGTTTACGCGGATTCCCCTCGCCGACCACTCACTGCTTAGACTCCGCACCACGCCATAAACACCTGATTTACTGGCCGTATACGCCACCACGTCCGGCACAGAGAGATGACTCGTCAGAGAACCGATAAAGATGTGATTACCGTGCTGCCCGCGTTCGAGCTGGCGCCGGCCAATCTCCTGGCTCAGCATGAACGGAGCTGTGAGATTCACACTGATAATTCGGTCCCATTCAGCTAGGGGAAAGGCTTCTGCGTTCTGCCGATGCTGGACGCCCGCGGCATGTACAACTATGTCCACCGAACCGTCGAGGCGCGTTTCTATGTCGTCGAGCAATTTAGGAATGGCGGCGGTATCTGCAACGTCGGCTTCAAAGGGAAAGGCATTGGCCCCGATCTCCGCCGCCGCGGCCGTCACTTCCCCGCGGGTCCTGGAGATGAGGGCGGTATGGGCTCCCGCGGCAGTCAAGCCGCGGGCTATGGCTTGTCCCAGGCCCCTGCCGCCGCCGGTCACGAGGGCCCGCTTTCCCTGCAGCGAGAACATGTTTAGCTGTGTCACAATAATCCTCTTGTTAGTCCGCTAGTGCGTTCTTATCGCGACGGTTTTGGTCCGGCTGTAGAAATTCAGCGCCTCGGTGCCCTGTTCCTTGAACGCAGAGCCGGACTCTTTGAAGCCACCGAACGGGTGATGGATATCCCATCCCGTCGTTGGCTGGTTTACTGATACCTGCCCTGTGTCGACGCCCTCCACGAACTGAAAAGCACGTGCAAGATCTTTGGTGAAGACCGCACTGGAAAGGCCATACGAAGAATCGTTGACGGCTTCGATGGCCTCCTCGGGCGTATCCACAACAATCATCGAAAGCACCGGTCCGAAAACTTCCTCCCGCCAGATGGAGCTGTCCCTAGCGATCCGCAAAAACGTAGGCTGCACGAACGACCCCCCGGATTCAAGCTCGCGCGCCGCGTCGGCGACGGCCAGCACTTGCGCACCCTCCGCTATCGCTTTGGCGACATGTTCCTGAACGTCCCGCTGGGCTTCCCGTGAAACAACCGGCCCCAGATCCGCTCCCGGAATGTTGCCCGCCGCTACGCGCAGTGCCCGAACGGCCGTGTTGACTTTCTCTACAACCTCCGCCTCAACGCCGCGTTGAACGATCAGCCGGCTGGTCGCAGTACAGCGTTGACCGGCCTGGGCAAACGCACCTGCGACAATTGCGGGCACGGCGAGGTCAAGGTCAGCGTCTTCCAGCACCACTACTGCATTCTTTCCGCCCATTTCCGTCTGCAACCGAACGCCGGTCCCAGCGAGTCTGCGTTGCAGTCCGAGGCCGACTTCCGTTGATCCGGTGAAGGAAACGGCTTTGATCGCGCCATACGAAAGTAATGCATTGCCAATGTCTGAACCGCGACCTGTTACGGTCCCGAGAACGCCCGCCGGCACGCCCGCGTCGTGCAGGATTTCAGCTAGTTTCAGGGCGATGACGGGTGTTACTGTTGCTGGCTTGATCACGACTGCATTGCCTGCCAGGAGGGCTGGCGCCATCTTGCGAGCCGGGGTCAGCAGGGGATCATTCCACGGCGTGATAAGCAGGACGACACCGACGGGCTCCCGGATCTGGCTGGCGAAAGTGTTGGGCCTTCCATCGGGTAGGTAATCTCCGAACGATGCCCGCGCGAGCCCTCCGTAATACTCAAAGAACTCCGCGGACTTTCCGACTTCGCCAGTTGCTTCCGCCTGGGTCTTACCCATTTCGGTTACGATCACATTCACGAGCTCGCTGCAGCGAGCACGGATGAGCCTTGATGCCTCAATGAGAATGCGTCCGCGCTCAAGATGGCCGATGCCCTTCCACACCTTCGCTCCCGCCTCTGCAGCCGCGAAGACAGAGTCAAGGTCGCTAGGCGTCATTGCAGGCACTTGGGCAATAACTGCATCATTGGTTGCGGGGTTTGTAACGTCAATAGTCCCGCCGGCTGCAGCGTCAGCAAAACCGCCATTCACCAGGTTCTTGACCAGTCCGTACGTCATTTCTCAATACTCCTTAAACCGTTTCCGGTTGGCACCATTTCCTGCTTGGGATTTACTGGATGTTGCTGTAGGCGGTTGATTTTGCAAGCCCAAACGCGGCCGACAAATCGCCAGTACGCATTGCTGTCAAAAGTTCTGCCAGTTTCGCCTCGTCGAGCGGAACAGGATTTGTTGGACGGGGGTATTCCGAAACGCAGCGGGCCGCCATGACGGCTTCAGTACCTGTCGGAATCATGGCTTCGTCCAACGTCGTGGGCAGGCCCAGCCGCTTCGTTAGCTCCTGTATCCACCGTGCCGCATCAGAAAGCTCAATGCTGCTGCCCCCCGTGATGACGGAAGCCAAGGTCGAAGCAAGTCCTGGATCCAGAGTCCGGTTATAGGCAATGCAGTAAGGCAGCGCGAGTGCGCACGACATGCCGTGCGGCATGGGCCGCTCATGGGCCAGACAGTAGGCCAACGAATGGCCTACCACCACGCCAGCGTTGAGTGCTTGGCCGGCTAGATGCGATCCCCATAAACAATTCGCCAATGCCTCCTGATCCCCATTGAAAGCATTCTCAAGGTTCGCCACGAGCAACTCGATAGCCCGGAGTGCGTGGTGGGCGGACAGAACGGATGTCGTCGTCGCCATGAGTGATTCGACCGCATGGGCCAAGGCATCCATACCGGTGGCAGCGATGACGCTCGTGGGCAGTGATGCCACGAGGTTCGGATCAATAATGGCCACGGAGGGAACGTATAGAGCGCATGAGGAGACTCTCTTGGAGCCTGCAACGGTCACCATGGCAACCCTTGTCGCCTCAGCACCGGTCCCGCAGGTCGTTGGGATAAGCACTAGTGGAGCAACGCCGTTGGACGGCTCAACAACGCCCAGCCAATCGGCGGATCTTCCTTCATTGCAAAGGAGCAGTGAGACGATCTTTGAGGAATCGAGTACCGATCCGCCGCCCAAGCCAATGACCACCCGCACGTTGGCGTTGCGGGCCATCTCTGCAGCGGCATCAACAAGCTCGCTGGAGGGCTCGCTGCCGAAGCCGCTTGCCACGGTCACCTCGTAGCCATTGTCTTCGAGATCCCGAATGAGCTCATCTGCCAGGCCCGTGTTGAGTACGGCATCATCGACCGCCACCAGAACACTTCCGGAGGTGATCTTTAGCTGGGATTGCAGAACAGACGCGATCTTGCTCGAGCTTCCGCGGCCACCAATAACCACGGCAGGAGCGAGGAACGCCGAGACCGAATCCGTGCCCGGCCACCAATGTTTGGACATCTTCGTCACCTTCAGATTGGATACAATTGCTAGTACATAACCACAGAGTGTGACGCACGTCAATACCTGAATTCGGCTGGGCAAGGTCGGAATCTTGTCGATTCAAACGGTCAACCAACACATTCGAACCAGATTTTTGCCCAGAAATCAGGGAATTTCATTAGCTACTGGTGAGTAGAACATCAACTGGCGACCGACAAATTTCCGATGGACTGCAGAGAGCGCATCCCTGCCTTAGCTCCTAGTGGATCCGATCTGAGCAAAAACCAACTACTGGCGGACAGGTCGCAACGGAAGCGAACCCAGCTAAAACGATGAGAAACCCCGATACCCAACACGTGATTCCGTCGTGTTTTTCGGTTGACTTGGCGTTCCCATCGGGCTGGTCGCTTCGAGGCTGGTAAGCACTGTTAACGCCAACCGAAAATAGGGCCAATAGTGCCAATTGAAAACGGGGCCACGGGGTTGTGGTTCTATTGTGCCGTACTGGCGTCGGGTTGGTGTCTTTTGAGCCGGTAGCTGTTGCCTTTG
>NZ_JANCLV010000026.1:0-18670 GCF_024294965.1 Pseudarthrobacter humi | reverse complement strand
GAACCTCAAGCGCGGCGGCCACGACTACCGCAAGGTCTACGCCGCGTATAAGGCTGCCACCGAATTCAAGGGCAAGCCCACCGTGATCCTGGCCAAAACGGTCAAGGGCTACGGACTCGGACCGAGGTTTGAAGGCAGGAATGCCACACACCAGATGAAAAAACTGACCGTCGAGGACCTCAAGGAGTTCCGGGACTACCTGCGGATCCCCATTACCGATACGCAACTGGAAGCGGATCCCTATTCCCCCCCGTACTACCACCCCGGCGTAGACTCCCCCGAGATCCAGTACCTGATGGAACGCCGCCGCGCCCTGGGCGGTTTCGTCCCCGAACGCCGGCCTGACCACACGCCCGTGGAGCTGCCGGACGCCAAGACCTACGAGGTCGCCAAGCGCGGTTCCGGGAAGCAGCAGGCGGCCACCACCATGACCTTCGTGCGCCTGCTCAAGGACCTGCTCAGGGATAAGAAGTTCGGACACCGCATTGTCCCGATCGTTCCGGATGAGTCCCGGACCTTCGGCATGGACGCGTTCTTCCCCACGGCCAAGATCTACAACCCTGACGGCCAGGCCTATCTGTCCGTGGACCGGGACCTGGTCCTGGCGTACAAGGAATCGGCCCAGGGCCAGCTGATCCACCCCGGCATCAACGAAGCGGGCGCGGTTGCAGCGTTCACTGCCGCGGGAACTTCCTACGCCACCCACGGCGAGCCGCTCATCCCGGTGTACGTGTTCTACTCCATGTTCGGGTTCCAGCGCACCGGCGACGCCTTCTGGGCAGCCGCGGACCAGATGACCCGCGGGTTCATCATCGGCGCCACCGCCGGCCGCACCACGCTGACCGGCGAAGGCCTCCAGCACGCCGACGGCCACTCCCCGATCCTGGCCTCCACCAACCCGGCCGTCCTCACCTACGACCCCGCCTACGGGTACGAGATGGGCCACATCATCCGGGACGGCATCGAGCGCATGTACGGGCCGGCCGCAAGCGGCGACGGAACCGGACCCGCATCCGATAAGAACCTCATGTACTACATCACGGTCTACAACGAGCCGATCTCCCAGCCGGCCGAACCTGAGAACCTCGACGTCAACGGTGTGCTGAAAGGCATCTACCGGGTGCAGGCGTCGGGTATCGAAGGGCCAAAGAGCCAGATCCTGGCCTCCGGCGTCTCCGTCCCGTGGGCCCTGGATGCCCAGCGGATCCTCGCCGAGGACTGGGGCGTCTCCGCCGACGTCTGGTCCGTCACGTCCTGGAACGAACTGCGCCGCGACGGCATGGCCGCCGAGGAAGAGGCCTTCCTGAACCCGGGCAAGCCTGCCCGTGTTCCGTTTGTGACCCAGCAGCTTGCCGGTGCCACAGGACCCGTGGTTGCAGTCTCGGACTACATGAAGGCCGTCCCGGACCAGATCCGCCAGTTCCTCCCGCACCAGTTCGCCACGCTCGGAGCCGACGGCTTCGGCTTCTCCGACACCCGCGCAGCAGCCCGCCGCTTCTTCAAGAACGACACCCACTCGATTGTGGTGAAGACCCTGCAGCTGCTCGCTTCGCGCGGCGAGGTGGACGGCGGCGTGCCCGCCTACGCGCTGGACCGCTACAAACTCCTGGACGTCAACGCCGGGACCACCGGCGGTACCGGAGGCGACGCCTGACCCCCCTCGACAACTGGAGTTTTTGTCCAGATAATGCGCTTTGAAAGCGGCAAAGTCATTATCTGGACAAAAACTCCCATGGGGCGGCGGGCGGAGCTGGGCAATAGGCTGGGACCGTGACTGACCTGGGCAAACAACGTACGACGGCGGTGCTGCTTGCCGCCGGTGCCGGGACGCGGCTGGGGCTCGGCCCCAAAGCGTTACTCCGGTTCCAGGGCCGTACGCTCGTTGAAGTCCTGGCCGACGTGTTGCTCGCAGGCGGCTGCCGGGAGGTGGTGACGGTGCTCGGAGCGGAAGCGGCAACGGTCCGCGCCGCCACCGATCTCAGCCGGCACCGGGTCATCGACAACCCTGGCTGGGCCAGCGGAATGGGGAGTTCGTTCCGGGTGGGAGTTGCCGCCGCAGCCCCCGAGGACCATGTGCTCATCGCGCTCGTGGACCAGCCAGGCCTGACTACCGAGACCGTGGCCCGGTTGCTGGCCGCCCACCGGCCCGGCCGCGTCACGGCCGCCGCCCGCCGTGGCACCGACGGAAAGCTCCAGCGGGGACACCCGCTGCTCCTGGATTCCAGCCTCCGCGCTGAGGCCACGGAAACAGCAACGGGCGACGCCGGGGCCCGCTATTTCCTGCAGTCCCATGCCGAACTGATAGATCTCATCGATTGCAGTGACCTCTCCTCCGGTGAAGACCTCGACTCTCCCGGTCAGCTGCACCTCCTCGACTAGTAATCCACCTGCCGCTTGAGTTTGTTGCCGAGCCACAGCATCGCCAGGCTCACTGCCAGGAAGCCGACGGAAATGGCGAGGGCAAACACCAGCACTCCGCCCCAGCCACCTGCCCGAGCGGGGTCGACGAACCAGTACGGGTACCAGTTCACCAACGCCCCGCGGACCAGGCTGTAGACCAGGTAGCCGACGGGGTAGAGCAGCCAGTACCAGATGTGCTTGACCGTGAGCGTGGCCCGCGGCGGTTGGAAGAGCCAGTCCACCACCATGACCACCGGGATCAGGTAGTGCACCACGAAGTTGACCCACGGCAGCAGCGAGCCGAGATCTTCCCCGGCGAGCAGCGCACCGAATACGAGTCCCACCACGGCCATGGCAATGGTTGCCGTGCCGCGCGTGACGTCGTCGATTTCGCTGGGGCGTTTGCGGGTCAGCACCCTGTAGCCGCTGATGAGAAGCACCAACGCAGCGAAGATGTTGGACAAATTTGTGAAGTAGCTGAAGAAGTTCCAGACGTCGTAGCCCATGCCCAAATGAACTGTCATCTGTGTTCCCACCGCCACCAACGTCAGAAGGCCAAAGAAAAAGCGTCCCCCGATAAGCACAGTTCTCTTGGTCATAGCCCCAATTCTTGCCGAATCCCCAGCTCAGAGGCGGTTCGACACTCCAACGTTGAAGGGGCGTGGTCAATTCCAGGCGCCAGGAACCCCGTCCCTGATCAGGGGCGGGGTTCCGGGTGTTGGGTCTACTGTCCGCCGCTGATCCGCTCAAGCTCCTGGTCTTCGAACTCTTCCTCGACGCCAAGCATGATGGCGGAATCGTGGTTGGTGATCTCGCCGTTGAACGCCCTGACCATAACGCTCCGGTCGAACTGTCCCTCCCACTTGGAGACGACGAACGTGGCGACGCAGTTGCCCAGGAGGTTCACCACCACCCGCATGGAGTCCATGAGGCGGTCGGCACCGAGCAGCAGGGCCACGCCGGCGACCGGGAAGATCCCCAGCGCTGCGGCGGTGGCGGAGAGAGCCAGGAACGATGAACCGGGTACACCGGCCATGCCCTTGGAGGTCAGCAGCAGGACGCCGAGCGCGGCCAGCTGCTGGCCGAGGTCCAGGTTGTGGCCAAAGGCCTGTGCCAGGAAGAGCAGGGAGATCGAAAGGTAGATCGCGGCGCCGTCGAGATTGAACGAATAGCCGGTGGGCACCACCAGGCCCGTGGTGGCGCGTGAGCAGCCGGCGTTGGTCAGCTTGGGCATGATGCGCGGCATCACAGCCTCGGTGGAGGCGGTGCCGAGCGCCAGCAGGAACTCCTCGCGGGTGTACTTCCGGAAGTGCCAGAGCGGGACGCGGGCAAAGCCCAAGGCCACGAGGAACAGCAGGCCGATGAAGACAATGACCGCGCCGCAGCAGGCGGCAATGAGCAACGCATAGGTGCTGAGCGTGTCCAGCCCGTACTGGCCGATGATGAAGGCCATGGCACCGAAAGCACCAATCGGGGTCTCCATGAGGCTGACGACCGGCATGCAGCGCTCGCGTCCGATGACGACGATGGCTGCTCCGAAGAAGACCGAGAAGAACAGGACCTGCAGCAGGCTGTTGCTCGCGAAGGCGCCGATGACGCTGGTGAGGATGACGTCCAGGATGACGGGGCGGCCTCCTTGGACACGGCATTGCCGGTCTTGGCGGTCAGCGCTTCCGGGGAGAGAGTGCTGGGATCGATGTTCAGCCCGGCACCGGGCTGAACGATGTTGCCTACGATCAGCGGGGCCGCGGTGAAGCATACAAAATCCGCCCCGGAAACGGACGCCCACCCGGGGAAATCCCCCGTGCGGACGTCCGCTTCCACAGCGGAAAGGTTTTGATTATTCTTGTCAGCCCCGGCCGATGAACGGCATGCCTGCAGCAGTGATCACCACCGAGCCCACACTGGCCGACGGCGGCATGCTCGCCATCAGGAGCACGGCGCGCGCGGCGTCCTGCACCGGGAACGTGGGCTCCACCCTGCGGCTGCCGTCAGCCTGCAGTGCGCCGGAGTCAACGCCGATGGTGCCCATAATGTCCGTGGCCGTGTTGCCGATGTCGATCTGGCCGCAGGTGATGCCGAAATCCCTACCGTCCAGCTCGATGCTCTTGGTCAGGCCCGTCATGGCGTGCTTGGTGACCGTGTAGGCCACCGTCCGCGGCCGCGGCGAATGCGCTGAAATGGACCCGTTGTTGATGATGCGGCCGCCCTGCGGCTCCTGGGATTTCATGGCCCGGACGGCCGCGGCGGCACACAGCATCGAGCCGGTCAGGTTCACCGCCACCACCGCGTCCCAGTCGGCCACGCTGATTTCATCCACCGACGCGGCCGGGCCGAACACGCCTGCGTTGTTGAACAGGACGTCAACCCTCCCCCACTTGCCGAGTGCCGCGGCGAAAAGGCGATCGACGTCGTCGGGCACTGTTACGTCGCAGGGCACCGTCAGCGCCTGGCGGTGGCCGGCCGCCGACTCCAGCAGCGGAGCCTCACGGCGGCCGGCCAACACCACGCGGTACCCGTCGGCCAGCAGGAGCCGCGCCACCGCCCTGCCAATCCCGGAACCGGCACCGGTCACGACGGCGACCGGTGCCGGCCGGTGGGGTTGTACGGGCCGGTGGGTTGCAGTCATGGGGTTGCTCCTCGTGTTGATGGCCGGGCTGTTGATGGCCGGGCTAAGGCGCAGCGGGCACGTCCGCTGCCGTTATGGGCCAGCCTATGACGGTCTTGGGCCGCGGGGTGGCGTAGGTCCGGACCTTTGAGGTGCTCAGCCGCAGCCTCACCAGCGATTCAGCGATGGTGACCGCAGCCGCCACACCGTCCACCACAGGGACGCCGGCACGCTTCCGGATTTCCTCGTCCAAACCGGCCATGCCGCCGCAGCCCAGGACAATGACTTCCGCCTTGTCCTCGCGGACAGCCAGCAGCGCCTGTTCGATGATGGCTTCCACGGCGCGCTCCGGCTCCTCCTCCAGTTCCAGGACGGCCATGCCGCTGGCCCGGACCGAGGCGCACCGGGCGTCGAGGCCGGCCAGCTTCAGCCGGTCCTCGATCAGCGGCACGGCCCGGTCCAGGGTGGTGACCACGGAGTACTTGTGGCCCAGGAACATCGCGGTGCTCGCGGCCGCCTCGGTGATGTCCACTACCGGAACGTCAAGGAGCTCCTGGAGCCCTTCGCGGCCGTGCTCGCCGTAACCGGCCTGGATGACGGCGTCGAACGGCTCCTGGTAGTTGACGACGGCGTCCATCACGGCGATCGCCGCGAGGTAACTCTCAAAGTTTCCCTCGCAGGAGTCTGCGCCGAAACGCGGAGTGATTCCCACAATCTCCGTGTCCGGCAGCGCGGCCTGTTTTGCCTGCGCGGCGATGGAATCGGTCATGGACTGTGTGGTGTTGACGTTGGCCACAAGGATGCGCATGGTGCTTTTCCTCTTTCGGGAAAGGTATTTCGGGACAGGCTGGTTGGCTGGCGCGGGGGTCAGTGGGCGCTGGCGACGGCGATGGATTCGCCGTCGACGTCTTCGAGCCGCTGCCTGCGGTCCGAGATGACGTAGTAGACCACCGCGGCGATGCCGGCCGCGACGAACCACGCGAACGGGGCGGCCGCTTCCAGTGCCGGAACAAAGGCGATCAGGAGTGCAATGGCGGCAGCAGGCACCATGGCGATGATGGCCCGGGGGTTATAGCCCTTTTTGTAGTAGTAGGCACCTGCCGGGTCTTCGGAGTAGAGCTCAAGCACGTTGACCTTGCCGCGGCGCAGCAGCCAGTAATCGGCCATGACAACGCCGAACAGCGGGCCGAGCAGGGCTCCGAGTCCGCCCAGGAAGTACACGATGACCAGCGGGTTGTTGTACAGGTTCCACGGCAGGATGATGAGGCCGATGGTGCCGCTGACCCAGGCCGCCTTGCGGAAGTTCAGGTGCTTCGGGAAGAGGTTGGTCAGCGCATAGACGGGGGCCACAAAGTTGGCCATCAGGTTCACGGCGATGGTCAGGATCAGCAGGGCAAGGCAGGCCAGGACAAGGAACAGCGTGTTCGGGATGGTCTGGACGATGTCCGACGGGCTCTGGATGACAGTGCCGTTGATCTTGAACTGTCCACCGGCCATCACCACAACGATCGCGCCGAAGAGGAGCATGTTGATGGGGATGCCCCAGAAGTTGCCGCGCACCACGGCCTTCTTGGAGACGGCGGACCGGGTGAAGTCGCAGAAGTTCAGGACGAACGTTCCGTAGATGGCCACCCACAGGGCACCGCCGGCGAAGATGGTGCGCCACATGTCGCCGCCTTCGAGGGCGTTGTCCCCGGCCCAGGCTATGGAGCCGCCGGCTTCGACGAAGATCCAGACGGCGATGGCCGCCATGGTGACCAGGATGATGGGGCCGGCGAAGGCCTCGTACTTGCGGATCATCTCCATGCCGAAGCTGACGATGACCAGCTGGACGATCCAGAGGAATACGAACGAAGCCCAGCCCAGCGTGGACAGGCCGAGAATGGAGTTGGTGTCGAGCTCCTGCAGCGAGGGAACCATGGCGACGAGCATGACCCTGAGCACCACGGACGCGAGGTACGTCTGGATGCCGAACCAGGCCACGGCCACTGCCCCGCGCAGGAGGCTGGCAATCTGGGCGCCCCTGATGCCGAAGCTGATCCGGCTCATGACGGGGAACGGGACACCGGTTTTTACGCCCATAAAGCCGGACAGGCTGAGGAGCGCAAACAGCAGGACGGCGCCGACTCCCAAAGCGAGGAGGATCTGCCAGCCGCCCAGCCCGAGGGCGAAAAGTCCGATGGCGAAGGCGTAGTTGCCAAGGCTGTGGACGTCGTTGGCCCACAGGGTGAAGATGCTGTAGCCGGTCCAGCGGCGACCTTCCCGCTTCGTCGGGGCAAGGTCGATGTTGTAGAGGGTGGGGCTGATGGTTCTGCCGGAGGCGGCGCTGGCTATATCGCAAAGGGTGTCGACACCCACGGAGGGGTGGGCTGCTTTGCCCAGGTCAACTGCTGCCTCAGGTGCCGGTTCAACGCCGGCCAACGGGGTTGTCTGCATCGTGATCTCACTTCTTGAAGATGTCTTCCATGTGTTCCGCTGTGGGATTTATGCCGGAAACCACCGGCAGAAGCGTCGTTGCTTTTTCCACGATGCGAAAAACAGGTATCGAGTAGTGAAATAACGGTATGACCTGGGTCACGCATCGGTCAAGGGGTCGCCGAAACACGGCCGGTCACAAACGGTTGCTTCGCCAGCAACGCGGGGTCAGATACGGCCTGATAAACCCCGCAAAATGGGCTGTATCTGACCCCGCGTTGGTCTTAGGAGAGATGGTTGGTCTCAGCGGGAGCGGACGGGCCCTCCTTCCTTCAGACCCAGGTAGATCTTGTCCCGCCCGATCGGCAGCTCCGCGAACCGGACCCCCGTCGCATTCCGGATGGCATTGGCCAAGGCCGGGGCCACCGGGTTGAACGGGCTTTCGCTCATGGATTTCGCCCCGAGCGGGCCCATCCGGTCGTTGGTGGAGGCGAAGTAGACCTCGCTGCGCGGCACGTCCGCGAAGGACGGGATGTGGTACTGCCGCAGGATGTCCGTGGTGACACGGCCGGCGTCGTCCACCCGGACCTCCTCATACAGTGCAGCGCCCAGCGCCTGCGCGATGCCTCCCTCGATCTGGCCGCGGCACTGCCGCGGATTAACCACCACGCCGGCGTCGGCCGCCTGCACACTCTGCAGGATCCGCAGCTCGCCCGTGCCGGTGTTGACCGCCACCCGGAAGCCGTGGACATTGAACGCCACCGACCGCGGGGTCCCGTCCCAGCTGCCCTCGACGGCGAGCTGCACGCCCTGGCCCCGTGCGGCGTCGTGGATGTCGGTGAGCGGAACCCGCCGTCCGGCACAGTCCACGCCGCCGCCGTCGAGCACGCACTCGGTCTCCGGCACGCCGGTCAGCGCCGCAGCGACGGTGACGATCCGGGAGGCCAGCTCGGTGGCCGCCATCAGGGTGGCCTTGCCGGCCACCACCGTCCCGGCCGAACCGAACGCACCGGTGTCGTGCTCCACGAGGTCGGTATCGGACTGCCGCACGGCCACGTTGGCTGCCGTGGTGGCGAGCGCCGTCGCGGCCAGCTGCGCGTGCACCGTGGTGGTGCCGTTCCCGAATTCGGCAGTCCCGACGTCGGCCGCGAACGTGCCGTCCGGAAGCAGCCTCACGCGGGTGTGGGCGAAGTGTCCGCGGGGCGGGACGGTGTCGATCATGGACAGCGCGGCACCCTCGCCGGTAACCCAGTCCTGCCCGAGGTCATCGAGCCCGGCATCTCGGTAGCGCTGCCTGCCGCGGTCCAGGGCATCACGCACCAGGGAGATGCACTGGTCCAGGCCGTAGCTGCCGTAGTGGACGTCCTCTTCGGGCTCAGGGTTGGTGGAGAGCATGTCATCGCCCTCGCGCACCATGTTCCGGCGCCGGAATTCCAGGGGATCCATGCCGATGCCGACAGCCAGTTCATCGATGGCCGACTCGATCGCGAAGATCGTCTGGCTCAGCCCGTAGCCCCGGAACGCCCCGGCCGGCACGGTGTTGGTGTAGACGGCATGCGCGTCCACTTTCTTGTTCGCGCACTTGTACACGGCCAGCGATTCGCCGCAGCCGTGGAACATCACGCCGGGTGCGTGGTTGCCGTACGCGCCGGTGTTGGTGACCACGTCCAGCTGCAGCGCGGTGAGGAGGCCGTCCTTGCTGGCACCCGCCTTGAGTTTGATGGTGAAGGGGTGCCGCGTGGTGGTGGCGGTGAACTGCTCCGTGCGCGTGAACTCCACCTGCACGGGCCGGCGCAGCGTGAGCGCTGCGAGGGCTACGAGGTCCTCGGTGAGCACTTCCTGCTTGCCGCCGAAACCGCCGCCCACTCGGCCGGCCACCACGCGGATGCGGTCCTCGGGAAGATCGAACACCCGGCCCAGCGTGCGCCGGACCAGGAACGGGACCTGGCTGGAGGTGCGGACCACGAGGCGGTCTTCCTCGTCGAGCCAGGCGATGGAGCAGTGCGTTTCCAGGGCGACGTGCTGCACACGCTGCGTCCGGTAGGTGTGCTCATGGATGAAGTCGGCAGCGGCGAAACCGTCCGCCACACTGCCCAGCTCCGAGTGCAGCTCGGCCACAACGTTCTGCCGCGGCCGCGAGATCCGGGCCTTAACGGCGTCCTTGTCCCCGTGCAGTGCCGGGGCGCCGGGGAGCATGGCGTCCTGCGGGCTGAAGACGGTGTCCAGCAGCTCGTATTCCACCTGCAGGGCGCGGGCCCCGGCCTCGGCGGCGCTCACGGATTCGGCAACGACGGCGGCAACTCGCTGGCCGATGAACCGCACCACGTCATCGAGGACGCGGGTGTCGTCGGGATCGTCCGTGTACAGCTCGTGCTGGGCGGTGGAGAAGTGCTGGGCCGGAGCGTCCTCGTGGGTGAAGACTGCGACGACGCCGGGCACCTGGAGCGCGGCCGTCCTGTCGATGGAGACAATCCGGGCGTGCGCGTGGGGTGAGCGGAGCAGCTTCAGGTGCAGCAGGCCTTCCAGCTCGTCAGCCGGGACATCCAGGGTGTAGCGGGCGGTTCCGGTGACGACGGCGAGGCCCGCCGGGGCGGGAACGTTGTCGCCCAGCTGCCCGGCCATGGCTGCCCTAGTGCCGGCGGCGCCGGTGGCAGTGGCTGCGGAAGCTGGACGGTCGGCGCCAGCCGCCGCGCCGCCGTCGTCGTCGTGATTGTGCTTATCGCGGATCCCGCACACGGCGTCCGCGATGGAACGGTAGCCGGTGCAGCGGCAGAGGTTGCCTTTGAGGCTGCGGGGCAGATTGGCTTTCTGTTCGTCGTCGAAGGTGGCTGCGGTCATCATCATGCCGGCGGTGCAGAAGCCGCACTGGAAACCCTGTTCGGCCAGGAACTGCTCCTGCACGGGGTGCAGTGCACCGCCCGTTGCACCGGACGTCCCGGCGAGTCCTTCGATGGTGGTGACGGCCTTGCCCTCCGCGCGGACGGCCGGGTAGATGCAGCTGTGCACGGGGGTGCCGTCCACGTGGACGGTGCAGGCACCGCAGTCGCCGCCGTCGCAGCCTTTCTTGACGCCGAAGTTGCCCTGTTCGCGCAGGAACGTGCGCAGGCACTGGCCGGGGCGGGGTGTGGCCGGGGCGGCGGTGCCGTTGATTTCGATTGCCATGCTCAGGCCTCCTTCTGCTGCTGGTTCTGTGCTGTTTCGGGTTGCGCGGTTGTTTCGGGTTGCGCGCTCGGCTGCGGCGAGGTGGCGTGCGGCCGGCCCGTCCAGAAATCGCCTGACACGGTGAGCCGTTCCTCCAGCAGTTCCGCACGGATCTCCTCGGCAAGCCGGAGGGTCATGTCCCGGCGCCACTCGGGCAGCCCGTGGATGTCGTTGTGGTACAGCTCCGCGGGAATGGCCTTCCCGACGGCGGCCGCCAGGGCCGCCGGGCCAGCCATCGTGGCAGCGGTGAAGCGCAGCTGCACGGGGCGTTTGGTGGCGGCGGTGACGGTGATGACCAGGCCGCCGTCGGCGTCCCGCCGGCCGATCAGCAGCACCCCGGAACGGCCGAGGTTGCTGAGCGAGAGCCGACGGAAGGCCACATTCGCGGACAAGGCCGACGCCGGCAGGTGGATGCTGCGCAGGAGCTCGCCGGGTGCCAGGCTGTTTTGCCCGTCCCCGGTGATGAACGTGGCGACCGGGACCGTGCGGCTGCTGCCGCCGGGGCCGAGGATGGTGGCGGTGGCGTCCAGCCCGGCGCTGAGCGAGATCATGGGCCCGGCCGGGAGCGAGGTGCACAGGTTGCCGCCCACGGTGGACATGTTCCAGACCTTGAACGATGCCACGAAGGAGTCGCAGCACGGACGGAACAGGTCCAGGCCCGGCCATTTCCTGCCGGCCACGTCGTCCGAACCCGGCAGGGCGTAGAGCTCCGCAACGGTGCACGTGGCGGCCAGTTCAATCCCGGCATCGCTCACGGTCACGGCAGGCCATCCCGCTTCGCCAAGGTCCAGCAGCCGCTTCAGGACGGTGCTCCCGTAGGAGAACAGCACCGTGCCGCCGGCCAGCCAGGCATCGCCGTCGCGCCATTCGGCGGGGTCCGTCGTGGGGACGACGGCCTCGATGGTGTTCATGTCCACGGGTCCTCCTGGCGGGCTTCGTGCGTGCGGGGTTTGTGCGTGCGGGGTGTCGATGTGGGGTGGATGGGGCCGCTGCCGTCCTTGAGCGAGGATGCCTTGAGCGGCGCCGGCGTGGTGCTGCCCCGTCCGGCCCGGCCACGGGAGGCGATGATCTCGGCCGTAATGGACACCGCGACCTCGGCGGGCGTGACGGCGCCCAGGTCGAGTCCGATGGGCGAATGGAGCCGCTCCAACGCTTCGGCGGGCGTGCCGTCCGCGAGCAGCGCGTCGATCCGCTGGCGGTGGCTGCGCCGCGAACCCATGGCGCCCACATAGGCGAGGCCCAGGGCGAGCGCGGTTTCCAGCAGCGGGATGTCGAACTTCGGGTCGTGGGTCAGCACGCACACCACGGTGCGGCCGTCCACCCGTCCTGCGGCTGCTTCTGCGGCAAGGTAGCGGTGCGGCCAGTCCGTGACGACCTGGTCGGCGGCGAGGAAGCGGCCCTGGCTCGAAAAAGCCGGCCGGGCATCACACAAGGTGACGTCATAGCCCAGCAGTTTCCCGGCCGGGAGCAGCGCGGCGCCGAAGTCGTTGGCGCCGAAGACCAGCATGCGCGCGGCGGGGAGCCGGCTTTCCACGAACAGGGTGATGGGTTCGGGGTGTGTTTCCTCCGAGCCGCCGGTGCAGCCCACCGGAGGTGCAAGCCGGATGAGGCCCGCGCGGCCGCCTTGGAGCAGCGGCTCGAGCTGGGCGGCTGCCGCGTAAACAGTGGCGGGATGGTCACCCACCAGCCGGGCAAGTTCCGGGGACTCCATGGCACGGAACCGCACAGGATCCTGCACGACGACGGCTCCCCCGCCGGCGTCGAGCCGGCGGATCAGCGCCAGGGCAGTGGTGGAGTGGCGGCCCGCCAGGCTGTCCAGCATGGCGAAGTCCATGGCCTCCACCGAGGATCCGAGCGGCTGGATGTGGACCTCCAGCTCTCCTCCACAGGAGAGTCCGACGGCGAACGCGTCCTCGGCACTGTAGCCGAACGACTCAAGGCGGCTGCCGCCGTCGCGCATTACGGCAAGGGCGGCGTCCACCACGGCGCCCTCCACGCAGCCGCCGGAGAGGCTGCCCAGGACGTCCCCGTGTTCAGACACAAGCATGGAGGTACCGAGGGGCCGGGGCACGGAGCCGCCCGCGGCCACAATGGTGGCGACGGCGCAGCGCTGGCCGGAGACCGCGGGCCGCCAGCCTCCCAGTGAAGGTATTAGGTCCAGCATGGCAACACGTCCTTTACCACTGGGGTCCCGGACGGGAAACCTGTCCGGAACAGAGCACGGTCTTGCCTCATAATCTCATTCCTTGCTGGTGTAGAGGGAAAGTCAGCGGAGTTGTTTGAGGGGACCGGGGCGGGGCCTCTCATCCCGCCCCGGTCCGTGACGGCGCAGCCGCACCCCACCGCCGCCCGCCGTCGTGGGTTCCGGTGCTGCGGACCACGGCGGCGGACGCCTACTCGATGCGGTGGGTACGGATGGACCGCCGTTCAAGGCGCCCGAATGGGCGGTTACGCCGGGGGCCTACGCACCCAGCAGGGCGTTGATCGGCCCGCGGGCGAAGTAGATGATGAAGCCCGCGGTGACCACCCACATGAGCGGATGGACCTTGCTGGCACGGCCGGACGCCGCGCTGATGACCGCGAAGGAGATGAATCCGACGCCGATGCCGTTGGCGATCGAGTAGGTCAGCGGCATGGTGATGATGGTCAGGAAGGCCGGCAGTGCGATCGAGAACTTGCTGAACTTGATCTCGCGGATCTGTGCCATCATCATGGCGCCCACGACCACCAGGGCGGCAGCCGCCACTTCGAGCGGCACCACCGAGGTCAGCGGCGTAAAGAACATCGAGCCCAGGAACAGCGCGCCGGTGACCACGGAGGCCAGGCCGGTACGGGCACCTTCGCCGATGCCTGCCGCGGAATCGATATAGACGGTGTTGGACGAGCCAGACGTTCCGCCGCCCACCACTGCGCCCATGCCTTCGACGATGAAGGCGGACTTCAGTCTGGGGAACGTGCCGTCCTTGTGCGCCACTCCGGCGCTCTTGGCCAGCCCGGTCATGGTGCCCATGGCGTCGAAGAAGTTGGTGAACACCAGGGTGAACACCAGCATGGTTGCGGCCAGGCCGCCGATCCTTGAGAACGAGCCGAAGAGATCGAACTGGCCCACCAGGCTGAAGTCCGGGGCGGCGACCAGCTGGCCGGCGAGCACGGGCACGTTGAGGTGCCAGCCGCCGGGGTTGTCGGCGCTGCCGGGACCGATATGCATGGTGGCCTCGACGACGGCGGCGAGGGCTGTGGTGGCGACGATGCCGATCAGGAGGCCGCCCTGGATCCTGCGGGCCACGAGGATTCCCATGACGAGCAGGCCGACGATGAATACGAGGGTGGGGATGGAGGTGATGGAGCCGTCGTTGCCGAGCTGGACCGGCGGGCCGCCTTTGGTGGGGCGGACGAAACCGGAATCCACAAAGCCGATGAAGGCGATAAACAGGCCAATGCCGACGGTGATGGCAGCCTTGAGTTCCTTGGGGACTGCCTTGAAGATCGCCGTCCGGGCACCCGTGGCGCCGAAGAGGACAATCAGGACACCGTTGATGACCACCAGGCCCATGGCTTCGGGCCAGGTCACGTCCTGGATGACGGCCACTGCCAGGAACGAGTTGATGCCCAGGCCCGCTGCGAGCCCGAACGGCAGGTTGGCGACGAGGCCGAACACGATGGTCATGACGCCGGCGGTGAGCCCGGTAACTGCCCCCACCTGCGCCGCCGAGAGCCAGCCGCCGGCGACGTCCGTGGCGGCGTTCTCGGCCGAGAAACCGCCCAGGATCAGCGGGTTGAGGATCACGATGTAGGCCATCGTGAAGAACGTGACAATGCCGCCGCGGAATTCGCGGGCCAGCGTGGAGCCACGCTTGGTGATCTGGAAGAAACTATCCAGGAAGGATTTCGACGCCGGGGGCCGGGGTGCCGCCGTGTGCTCTGCGCCTTCGGGCGCAGCCTGCTTTTCAGCTGCGGTTCGCATTTCTGCGGGGTCCAGGATTGTCATGTCAGCCACCGGATCCTAGTAGTCAATCCTGGAATCGAGCGTGTTCCAGGTGTTGAACGGTTCCAGGATGGCGGGAGCCTGGGGGTCGCCCAGTTCCAGCTTGGCGACCGGCATCAGTGCATCCCGGTCCTTGTTCTCGAAGTACTCGTAGAAGACCGCGTCGTCGAAGCCCACGGAGGCCGCATCGTGCCGGTCAGCGGCGAAGACCACGTTGCCGATCCGTGCCCACAGGGCCGAGGCCAGGCACATGGGGCAAGGCTCGCAGCTCGTGTAGAGGGTGGCTCCGCTGAGATCGAAGGTGCCGAGTTCGCGGCAGGCATTGCGGATGGCGGTGACCTCGGCGTGGGCCGTGGGGTCGTTCGTGGCGGTGACCCGGTTGACGCCTTCGAAGGCGTGGCCGTCCGCGGTAACAACGACGGCGCCGAACGGGCCGCCGCTGTCCAGGACGTTGGCTGTTGCCAGTTTGATGGAGGTGGCCAGAAAATGTTCGGCCGTGACGGTTGTACTCATTTTGCGACTTCCTTAGTGGCAAGGAAGCCCAGTAACCCGACGGGGACGCGCCAGTGATACGGCTACCAGGCTTCAGCATGTGCTTTTGAAGGTTCGCCTGGTAGATAGCTTCCCGGAGTCCGGGTGCCCGCCTTTGGCAAGATCGAGATTAGCACCGGATGTGTGAGCAGCGCCATAGTTTCTGGAAACTTAATTTCGTGATGTGAAATTGCATGGCAACGCGGGGTCACATCTTGCCCATCCGGAGGCGCGGAACGGGCCGGATGTGACCCCGCGTTGCATTGACGTCCGTCGCTGCAGCACCCTAGGCTGGCGCCACCTGGATCAGCAGACAGGGACTAACTGAGCTGGAACGCATTTATTGCCGACCAGACAAGGAGCCATCCATGGCCCACCCGCATACCCCGGCCCCGGTCCCGGTCCCATCCGCCGTCCCATCCCCGTCCAGGCTCTGGATCAGGAACCCGCTCGCCGTTTTCACCGCCAACGGACTCGACGCCGGCGGCGGCATCGTGGTCAGCGGCGGCATCATCGCCGAGCTGGTTCCGGCCGGCGGGCAGCCGTCCGCACCCTGCTCCGCCGTCTTCGATGCTTCCGCACATGTCCTGATGCCGGGCCCGATCAATACGCACCACCACTTCTACCAAACCCTCACGCGCGCCTGGGGTCCGGTGGCCAACGCGCCGCTGTTCCCCTGGCTGCAGAACCTCTACCCGGTCTGGGCGCGCCTGACTCCGGACAGCCTGGAACTCGCGGTGAAGGTGGCCTTGGCCGAGCTGCTGCTCTCCGGCTGCACCACGGCAGCCGACCACCACTACCTGTTCCCCGCGGGACTTGAGGACGCGATCGACGTGGAGGTCGGCGTCGTACGCGAACTGGGCATGCGGGCCACCCTCACGCGCGGCTCCATGACTTTGGGAACGGACGACGGCGGCCTGCCGCCGCAGTCCACGGTGCAGCGGCCGGAGGTCATCCTGGCGGACAGCGAACGCCTCATTGCGAAGTACCACGAGCGCGGCGACGGTGCCGTCATCCAGATTGCGCTGGCACCGTGTTCGCCGTTCTCGGTGACCAAGGAAATCATGGCCGAGAGCGCCTTGATGGCAGAGCGGCTGGATGTCCGGCTGCACACGCACCTCGCTGAGACCATCGCCGAGGAAGACTACTGCCGCTCGATGTTCGGCCTGCGGACCGTGGACTATCTGGAGAGCGTCGGCTGGCTGGGCAACCGCACCTGGCTGGGCCACGGCATCCACTTCAACGACGACGAGATCGCCCGGCTGGGAGCCGCCGGCACCGCCGTCGCGCACTGCCCGACGTCGAACATGCGGCTTGCGTCAGGCACCGCACGCGTGCTGGAACTCGAGGCAGCCGGGGTCCCCGTGGGGCTGGGTGTGGACGGATCGGCGTCGAACGATGCCTCCAACATGATCCTGGAAGCCCGGCAGGCGCTCTACCTGCAGCGGCTGCGCTACGGCGCGGACGTGCCGGTGGAGCGCGCCCTCGGCTGGGCGACGAGGGGCTCGGCAGCCGTGCTGGGGCGCTCCGATATTGGTCAACTGGCGCCGGGGATGCAGGCCGACCTGGCACTCTTCCGCCTCGACGACCTGCGCTTCTCCGGGAGCCACGACCCCCTTGCGGCACTGCTGCTGTGCGGCGCCGACCGCGCGGACCGGGTGATGGTGGGCGGGCAATGGCGCGTGGTGGACGGTCAGATCCCGGGCCTGGACGTCGCCGGGCTCATGGCGGAGCACTCTGCTGCGGCGCGGAAGCTCGTGAACGGCTAGGCACTCCGCCCCGGCTCGCCTGCCGACTCCCCATCCGCCGTTTCGATGGTTCCCTGCGCAGACGATGGTTCGAACCATCGAGTATGCAGGGAACCATCGAATTGGCCATGGCTAGCCTGCATTTCGGAGGGCCCGCAGGACGCGCATCTTGAACTCGTGTTCCTGGAACAGGTCTCGCCACTTGATCCGGATGAACGTCCACCCCTCCTCGGTCAGCGCCTTTTCCCGTTGCCGCTCCTTGTAGATGACCTCGTCGGTGGGCTCGTAGTCGAAGTACTTCACCCTGCCGTCGAATTCCAGCGCAACCTTCTTCTCCCGCCAAGCGAAGTCCAGCCGGTGCTTGCCTCCCGGCGACCATACGACCACCTGGAGCTCGGGCGGTTCAATGCAGAGCCGGTGAACTAAATCCCGCGTCAGCGTCTCACCCGGTGACTCCGACCGCGCGTCGGCGTTCTCAAGGGCGCGACGCAGCGTCCGTACGCCGTTGCGTCCCGCCAACGAAGCACTCATCAGACGGATTTCCGCCAGATCAGCGCCCATCCTGAGGGCATGATCCATGAGCACCAAGGCCTGCCGGTAGGTCAGCATGAGGCAGCAATCCACCACGGTGCGCTCCAGTGAAGTGCTGGGCATGCCGTCCACGAAGACAACGTCCGCTGTCTGCAGCGACCTGGTGTGGGCAACTACGTCGCGGCCATGGGACGTGCGCGAAGGAGCCGACTCCTGGGTGACGTGCACACAATCGTCAACGTCCCACAGGTACAACCGGTGGAGGCGGGCCGCCGAGGTGTGGCTGTAGACGAAGCCGCCGCCCGACGTCGTGAGCGTTCCGTGGGCGTGCGCGGCGATCAGTTGCCGGCTGCGCACCCAAGGTTTTTGGCCCGCCCATGTGCTGCCGCGGATGTAACAGCCTCGGCGGAGCCGGACCAAGTCGCCGGCCCGCACCAAAGCCGATACTTTGCGGGCATTGAGCCCGGATTCCTGCAGCTCGCCGGTGCGCCACAGGTCCATTCCGGTGGGCAGCATGCCACCCGGCGGCATCGTCAACTGCGCGTTGTTCGTCATGGGTCAAGCCTCGGACGGCACCACTAGGCGACGACAGCCGGAGTTCGTCCTATGTGGATAACGCCGGATCGATGGTTCCCTGCGCACACGACGGTTCGAGCCATCGAGCGCGCAGGGAACCATCGAATCGGCGCAGGTGCGGAGGCTCGTGAACGGCCGGGCACGCAAAAGCGGGTGGCACCTCCCAGGTGCCACCCGCCCGTTGGCTCTGTTGCGCAGAGTCCGCCCTGAACAGGGCCCACTCCCGCAGGGTTCCCCGTCCGAGCTTGCGAGGAGCGGGGGCTGCTGGGGATGGAGCTGTCAGGGACGCTGCCGGCCGAATACCGGGAGCGCGCGCATCCAGCGGGAGAACCCGCCTGCACGGTCACAGTCGGCCGGAATGTAGAAGTCGGGATCCGTGGCGCCGAACGGCAGGTACAGCTCCTGGCCGGGGGCCGGGAAATCCACGACGTTGTTCTTATCCTTCGAGTCCATCTGTTCCTCCTCGTTCTTGCTGTCGGCTTTTCCGTACTTCGGAAAATTTTTATTGTTATGTGGAAATTCTAGAAGGGTCTGGGAGCGGCGTCAAGACCTCGCGTTGACTCATCAAAGATGCCCGCGTAGCTGCTATCGAAGAATCATTTGAGAATGCCCGCATAGCGGCGCGTCTGCCGGGGCGGTATCTGCTGGCCCGGCACTGTGAGCCATGGAGCTTTC
>NZ_JANCLV010000025.1:0-20149 GCF_024294965.1 Pseudarthrobacter humi | reverse complement strand
CCAGCGCCTAACGATGAGGTCGAGGGCCAGTGGCTCCCAAGCACACCACCACTGGCTCTCTTCCGCACGATCGGTGGCTCTGAAGCGCAAGATTGGGTGGCTCTCAAGGCATCAAATACTCACGACAGCAACGCGGAAGCAGAGACGGCAGAAACCGTCGTGATTTAGGGCTCTTTTCTCGTTGCAGGATCGGCAAGGGCTGACGTTTTCGAAGCGGCGGCGCCAGCCGCGGCAGCCTTCGCAGAGCCACCCGGTTGTCCGTGTCACACCCCAGCCGAGGCAATCAAGACAGCTGTCAATGACATGGGGGGCGAAACGGTGGCACCGCTGGCATAGCCCGCCCGAGAAATACAGCGTCGTCGAGCCACATTTGCGGCAGGGCGGCGGGACGACCGGCCCACCCTCCATGCACTCGAAGCAGCGTGTGTGACGTGCCGTCGCTACCGGCCTTTCAGTGCACTTCGGGCAGATGCGCGGCGCGGTCACGCCGGCGGCTGGGTGCGGTTTCGCCCAAGCCTGGGCGTGACCGTGGCGCCGACAGCAACGATGTTCGTCTTCACCGGGCGGCGGGCGGCCACTGCTGCGGGTTCACGAATGAGGAGGTCATTCGGCTCGCAGTCCAGGACGTGGCAGATGATATCGAGGTCATCCAGCCTTATGGATGTCGGGTTACCGGTCCACAGTGCCGACATCTTCCCCGCGCTGATTTCGAGGCCGGCATCAGCCAGCCGTCGTCGCAGTTCGGTTGATTTCCAGATGCCTTGTTCGGCGGCTTTCATGCGCAGATTCCAACGCATTAGTTCACCTCGTTCCCGTTCCCCATCGCTGACTGACTCGATCGTTGGCCACAGCCCACGCTGCTTCGACATGGTTGTCGTGGACGTGGATATAGCGTGTAGTTGTGGAGAGCCATTCGTGGCCGAGCAGGTCCTGAATGGCCTTGAGATCCAGCCCCCGCTCGTACATGGACGATGCGCAGAAGTGGCGCATTCCGTGCGGCGTCAGTCGCCCTGACCATTCGGGCAACCAGGTGTTCACCGCCTTGGTGAACCCGGAGCGCAGCGCATCATCTCCGGCCCGCCGGTTTCGCCCGAGCTCAGGATCTCGTCGCTCACTCGGCAGCAGGGGCGCATCTGGGTCGTTCCAGTCGTCGCCGAACTGGTGTCGAACGTCAGTCAGCCACCAATTCAACAGATCATCGATGCCGTTGATCGCGGGCACCATCCGTGTCTTAGGCCCGCGTCCCATGCTGCCTTTGCCAAAGCGTATGTGTAGCTTTCCCCGCTCTCCTAAGTCGGGCCGCCAGTCCCGGATGTCGAGCATGACGGTTTCGTTGATCCGAAGACCTACGCGCCGCCAGAGCGACGCGGCAAGGTAGTCCCGGGCAGCTGGCAGATACTTGCGCGACTCCGGCAGCGCCTGCCGCCACTCCATGAATAGGGCCTCGACATCGGTCCGGGATGGAGGAACTCGGATCGTGCCGCCGTAGTCGGCCTTGGCTGGCCGGTTGAACTCATCAACGGGCTGGACGACAACGTGACCGGTGAGGTTGTGAATTTCACCCTGGTACCGGGCGGATAAGAAATCAAAGAAGCGTGCGAGCGTGCCTGCCTTGGAGTGAATGGTGCTTTTGGCCAAACCACGAACTTTTCGTTCCCGATTCAGGAACCTGTCGACGTCTTCGGGGGCGGCGGTCCAGACGTAGTTGCCGAGGAAGCGGAGAAACGAGAATATTACCGAGCGTTCCTGATTGATGTAGTCGTCGGTAATTCCGGAGGCTGCAGCGGCCAGGGCGAACTGGTCTACGAGCTCCTGTTCGAAGTCGCCGAGTTCTTGTGGGGACAGGGACCGGCTTGAAAGCGCGGGGCGCACGACGGCAAGCTTCACCAACATGGCCTCACTTCAGCAGGAATGAACAGGGATCATGAAAACCATATATCCTTCAGGAATCCTGACGAAACTTCATATTCCTCAGGAGGGGTTGGATAACCCGGGATTGCGGCTCGTGAGCGCTGCGTGGACAGGAAGGGTGCAAGTGGAACTCGCGGCAGTTGCGACATCCGGATCCGCGGTCGCGAACTTCACTGTCGCCTCGACGCCCAGGACCTTCGACCGGCAGTCCAGCGAATGGAAGGACGGCGAAACACTCTTCCTCCGGGCAGCGGTGTGGCGCGAAGCGGCAGAGAACGTGGCCGAGTCCCTGACCAAGGGGATGCGCGTCATCGTCTCCGGCCGGCTGAAGACCCGCTCCTACGAAACCAAGGAAGGGGAGAAGCGCACCGTGATCGAACTCGAAGTGGACGAGATCGGCCCCTCCCTCCGGTACGCGAACGCCAAGGTCAACCGCACCCAGCGCAGCACCCAGAGCGGACAGGCCACCGACGGCTTCGGCGGCCAGGGGAACGGCACCACGGGCGGGCAGCCCGTCCCACAGGAAGACCCCTGGGCAAGCCCGCAAACAGCCATCACCGGCGACTGGGGTAACGGCCCCGACTCGGAACCACCGATCTAACCCAAGTGTCGGGAGCTGATGGAAACGCTGGCCCCGACGAACGCTTCCACCCAGCGCGACAACGACGAATCATCGCAGCGGCTTGGCTGTTGTCGCAACCACCAGAGGGAAGGACCCTACCGATGAGCGCATTGAATCAAGGATCGGCTAGCGAGAGCACCATCACTACCATCCTGGACCTGCACAATGTGCCTGCCCGGTTCGGTCAGGATCCCGAGCTGCGCGCCATTGCTTACAGCCTGCACCGCCTCGATAACCCGGTCGAAGGGCCGGAAGCCCGCTTCTACGCTGCATCGTCGCTCCTGCCAGGGGATACCCCCGAGGCGGAGGAATACCTCGTGGGCAACCGGACAATGCTCCAGGAGATCCACGCCGACCAGCTGTCCCAACGCGTAGGAAGCCTCGAAGATGCCGAAGAAAAAGATCATGGCAGCTCATGACTAAGCCGACGTCGCACATCACTCCGTACTTCACGCAGGCCCAGGCCGACCAGGTACGCGCGGCCCTCCAGGCCGCCGGGCCTCTGGAAGGGTACGCGTCGCTCTCTGATTTGGTGGTGGCCGCGACGATGCGGGAAGTGAAACGCCTCCAGCGCAAACACAACGGTGGGCGGAAGTGGGACGGTGTGCCTGCCGGGTCGATGCGCCCGGGCCGGCGGACCCGCGTCGAAACCGCCGCCAGCGAGGACAGAGCAGGAGCTCTCGCGATGCCCGAATAGTTGAGCAGGGCAGCCTCACGCCTCTGTCGGTGCCCGCGTATACCGTTGGCCCAGAACAACAACCTGAACCGCAGCTCCAAAGGGAGAACAGCAATGTTTACAACAGTCTTTCTGATTGCCATAGGGGCCTACGCTGTGACGGCCCTCGCGAGCAGGCTGCAAAATGCCGACGTGCTATTTGGACAGGGAGCCGCCGTCCTCGGGCTCGTGGCCGCTGCCGTTGCGTTCCTGTGCGCGGTTGGCAATGTCTTTTACTACCTCGGGGTGGGGGATTTCGGGTACGCCCTGGCATTCCTCTTCGCAGTTGTCGCCGTGATTCTTGCGCGCGTCATCCTCCGCACCCGCGAGACCCTGGCCCGGACGACCTAAGGGACCCCGATCCCCGGAATGCGGGGAGGGGCGGCAGCAGAATTCTTCTGGCCCTTGGACCGCCCGTCACCACCCGCACACGACCGTTAGGACCGGACCATGTTCATCTTTATCTTCCTCGCAGCTTTCGCGGCTGTGGCCCTGGCGGGCTGGATCATCTACGCGCTCACCCACCCGGTCCTGGCCGGCCAAGGCATCCTGATCTTCCTGTGCAAAGCCGCCGGCGTGATCGCCCTGTTGTCCGCGCTTGGTTTCTGGATCGGCCAGGGCTTCGCCCAGGCCATCCCCGGCTTCCTGTTCATGGCCGGATTCTTTTTTGCAGCCAACAAGCTCGAGCTGCGCTGGCGCAGCTGGTGAGTGCCTGATGACTCTCGCCCCGGCAGAACGGTTCTGGGCCAAGGTCAGTAAGGGCCCGCGCCCGGGTGATTGCTGGCTCTACACAGCGGCCGTCTCTGACGATGGGTATGGCCGCTTTACCTTGAACGCTGATGGACGCACCCGGGCGGTACGCCCGCATCGCTTCGCGTTCCATCTGGTGCACGGGCTGCCGCTGGATTCCTTCGGGGATCTGATGCATTCATGCGATGTTCCGATCTGTGTCCGGGCCACGACCGGCGCGGACACGCATCTGGTTCCCGGAACGAACCGGGAGAACATGGCCGACCGTCTGGCCAAGGGCCGGGACTCCAACGGATCGATGTTCCGTTGGCGCGGGCTCTCCCGCGCTCTCTTCGCTGACCGGTCCCGCCTGCTGCGCGATGAAGTCCGCGCGCACGGCTGGGACCGTGAGGACCGCATCCGGGCACTGCTCACCGGGGCGGACCCCGACGCCCCCACACTCTTCTAGAACGCGGCACCCAAGACGCAGATGGTCCCCGGCAGTTCTGCCGGGGACCATCGTTTGCGTGTGCTGGGTTCGTGCTTAGGCTGCCTGCTCCGTCGCGGGCGCTTCCTTGCCCCGGGCATCGGCTGCATTAACGGGCGTGGACTCGCTTTGCCCGGCCGCGTCGAGGTCGAGCAACTTCTTCAGTTCCGCGCCGGAGACACCCAGGCGGGAGGCAACGGCGGACTTCGGTTCGCCGGCAGCAATCATCGCGGCCACCGTGCCGGCGGCGCCCCGTGTTGCCGCTTCGGCGTCTTCCTCTGCTTTGGCCAGGATCGCGTCAGCCTTCGCCTGGGCATCGGCGCGTACCTGGTCGGCCTGTTCCTGCTGTTCGAAGAACTCGGCAGCGAGGTCGATGAGTTTTTCGTGGCGGGCGGTGAGCTCCTGGGCTTTCGCCCGTGCCTTCTCGCGTGCGGCCAACTGCTGTGCGGACTTCCTTGGTGCTGCCATGTTCGTGGGTCCCTCCCCCTGGGTGGTTTCCATGGAACAGACCTAACGGCTAGCGCCGTGACTGGCCCATGGCCGGCGTGGCCGCCGGATCGGTCCTCGCTCGCGCTCGGGCTGGTCGTCAGCGGTTGATCCACTCGTGACCAACCTACAGGACGGACCTCACGCTGCCCGGGCTGGCCGGGGATTGGTTGCCCACACCTGGACAGCCCAGAGAGAAGACCCGTCTCTGACCTGCCCACCTGTGGACAACCCAATCCGTAACGGTTCCACACAATCGAACGCACCGTGGATAACGAAAAGCGTGTTACCCACCGCCCCATTCTCATGTGCAGAACCGCATCAAAGACTTGATGGCCAAAACAGCGCGCGATTGCCTTCTGATTTTCTCCCCTGTCGAAAGGCAACCACACCCTTAATCTGTCACACCTCATGCATCATCGACGAGTGAGGTCCCGTGGCGGGTAGGCTGGGGCGATGATGACCGTGCACAAGCTCAGTGCCGGCGACGGATACACGTACTACACCCGTGAAGTCGCCAGTGGTGATGAGCTGCGCACGAAGGACCGTGCACTGGCGGGCTACTACACCGTGGACGGCAACCCGCCGGGCCTTTGGGGCGGCGGCGGAGCCGCACTTCTGGGCGTCACTGGCGAAGTCACTGAGGTCCAGATGGCGGCCCTGTTTGGTGAAGGGCTGCACCCTGACGCCGCCGCAAAGCTCGCAGCACACCCGTCAGCGAACGTCGCTTTGGGCCAGCGGTACCGCAGGCCAACGCAGAAGGATAACGAGCTCCAGGCACGCATCAACACCGCGACCAGCGACTTCCAGCGGATGAACCACCGCGAGCCGGACGCGGACAATAGGCGCCTGATCCGGACCAAGGAAGGCGCCCAATACTTCCGCGAGCTCAACGGCCGGAACCCTGGCGACAAGGAAGAACTGGGCAGGTTCATCACCGCCCAGACCAAACCGGCATCCCAGACCGTCGCAGGCTATGACCTGGTGTTCGCGCCGGCCAAATCCGTTTCCCTGCTGTGGGCTGTCGGCGGGGCGGACGCACGCGTCCAAATCGAAGCCGCCCACCACGAAGCCATCGAAGAGACCATGGCTTTCCTCGAAAAGGAAGCCACGTTCACCCGGCGCGGGCGCAACGGCGTCCGCCAGGAAGACGTGGAAGGTGGACTCGTCTACACGACATTCCGGCACTACGACTCCCGTAGCGGGGATCCGCAGCTGCACGATCACGTCGTGGTCTCGAACAAGGTCATGGGCGCTGACGGGAAGTGGTCCAGCCTCGACGGACGCCTGCTGTACCAGTTCAACGTCGCCGCGTCCGAGCACTACAACCGGACCGTCATGGAGAAGGTCTGCACCCGCCTGGGCGTCGGAGTGACCGAACGCAAAGTCTCCGGGGACCGGCCCGTGATCGAGATCGCCGGGGTGGACCTCGCCGCCATTGAAGCCGGGTCCTCCCGCTCCGGGGATATCAAACCGGTCCTGGATCAGCTGGTGCAACAGTTCACCGCGGACCACGGGTACGCCCCGAACACCAAGCAGATGATCGCCCTCGCGCAGCGGGCCACCCTCGACACGAGGCCCGAGAAAAAGGCCGCCCGGAAGCTCTCCGCTCTGGTGGCGGAGTGGACCGAAGAGTTCGCCCAGGTCCCCGGCATGGCCGTCGGCCCTGCCGCCGTGTCCAAGGCCCGGGCACACCGGCACGACGCCCGCGACGCCGCCGAGCGTGAAGGCAAACCGCTCGTAACCCACGCTGACGAGGTGGACCCGGCCATCGAAGCCGCCGGTGTCATCCGTACCCTGGAGCGCAGCCGCGGCGTGTGGGGGGAACACCACATCGACGCCGAAACCCGCCGACGCCTCGGGTCCAAGTTTGGTGAGCTACCCATCCCCAAGAACCTCATTGAACAGGTCAAGGCCCGCGCCATTGACCAGTTCTCCCTCCGTATTACTGCGACCAACCCGGCCTCCGAACTTGAGGCCCTGCGGCTGCGCAACGGTGCCAGCCGGTACGGCAAAGTCCACTCCACCCTCTACACCTCCTCCGGCGTCCTGCACAGTGAAGACCGGTTGCTGACCGCCGCCCAGCGCACCGTCATCCCCGCCGCAACACGGGATGCTTTTGATCTTGCCCTGGCCACCCAGGACAAAGAATTTGATGCCGGGCAGCTGCGCATGGCCGGTGAGTTCGCGTGCAGTGACAAGCTCCTGGTGGTCGGTGTCGGCCCCGCCGGTGCCGGCAAGACCACGGCCCTGAAGCTCGCCGCCGACACGGTGAGGGAAGCCGGCGGCAAGGTGATCGGCCTTGCCCCTACGGCCGCTGCAGCAGCAGTCATGGGCAAGGAACTGGGAGCCAACGCGACCACCATTGACTCCTTTGTCCTCGGCCATAAGACCCAGAACCCCAACAGGGTTTCCCTGGTACCCGGGGACGTGATCTTCCTCGACGAAGCCGGCATGGTCGGCACAGAGCTGTTCGCCGCCGTCGTCACGATCGCGGAACAGCACGGCGCTGTGGTCCGGGCCCTGGGGGATGATAACCAGCTCTCCGCCGTTGGTTCCGGTGGCGCGCTGCGGTACCTGAAGAACACCGTCGGGGCGGTGCACCTGGAGGACCTGCACCGCTTCCGGAACGCCGACGGCAGCCCCAACAACGCCGAAGCCGCGGCCACCCTGGCGCTGCGCGAACCGCCGGCTGTTGGTGAAGATGACCCGTGGGCCTTCTACCGGGAGAACCGCCGCGTCGTCGGCGGGGACACCGAAACGATGACCTCCCACGTCTACACGGCATGGGAGAAGGACACCGCCGCCGGTAAGCACTCAGTGATGATGGCCTTCGACAACACCACCGTGACTGAGCTCAACGCACGCGCCCAGGCCTACCGGCTCGGCACCGGCGCCCTGGCCGACGGCCCGGCCGCAACGCTGCGGGACGGCCTCGCCGCCCGCGCCGGCGATGTCGTCGTGACCCGGCAGAACAACCGTCGCCTGTCCCTGAACCGCGGCAAAGACTTCGTGAAAAACAACGACGTCTGGACCGTGGCCGAAGTACACCCGGACGGGTCCCTGACCGCCAAACACCAGGGCCACGCCGGAACGATCACCCTGCCCGCAGAGTACGTGCGGGAGAACACGATGCTCGGCTACGCCGCGACCATCCACCGCACCCAGGGCCTGACCTGCGATACAACCCACGCCCTGATCGGCTCCGGCCTCTCCCGTTCCCTTGCCTACGTCGCCGCGTCCCGTGGGCGGGAGTCCAACAACCTTTACGGTGTGGTCCAGGACGGCGAAACCCTGGCCGACGTGCTGCGTTCCGTGGCGGGGAACCACGACGGGAACCTCACCGCGCACGAACAGATCGACGCCGCCCGCGCCGCCGCCCGGGCACTGCCCGAAATGGTCAACGTCTACAAAGACATTGACGACCAGGCCAACGAGCTCCGCATGGCCAACACCGCCCGCAGCATCCTTGGTGAAGGCGCTGCGGAGCCGTTCATTGCCTCGGACGCGTGGGGAGCGATCGCCACACACCTGCGCAAGGCCGAGAACGAAGGCTTCAATGTCGCCAACCTCCTGACTGACGCCGCACGGGATCCTTTCGAGGAATCCCAGGACGCCGGGGCCGTCCTGGCCTGGCGCGTGGAGGACAAACTGGACTACTGGCGCACCCGCGCCGAGGCGCCCGTGCGCCGGCCCCTGGAAGCCGTTACTGATGAAGCACTGGAACGTCTCCAGCGCCGCGCGACCGGTGAGCTGGTCCGCGCCCGGGCGAACACGGCCGAGAACCCCGGGGCCCCTGCACCGGACAGGCATGACCTGGCCCGGACCTGGTTGGCCGAGACGAAGGAAACCCCCTGGCAGTCCCGGCTCCATGGTCACGTCACCGATGATGACCTTGACGCCCGGATCACCCGCGCCAAAGAGCAGCTGCGCACTGACGTCACCATCAACGATCCCTCCGCGGCCGCCAAGGCCCGCTGGCTCGCCGGTTCCCTTCAGAAGGAGAAGGCCTTGCGTGGGCTGATGCCGGAGCCGGTCCGTGCAGATGAAGCCTACGAACGCGGTGCGGTCACCAACTACAGCCGCGATGAGAACGCCCCCCGCGTCCAGGCAGCCGATCAGATACTTCGCCGGATCGAAGCGGAGCAGGCCCTCCGCCGGCGCCTGCCCGAGCCTGTGGCCACCACCCCGGCCCCGGATGGTCTGCCGGCATGGATGGCACCGGCAGACGTCATCACGCACAAGGACACCCCGGCCCTGTGGCGCAAGGAACTCGAAGGGCGCCGTGAGGCCATGGCCCAGGAAGTCAACCGTCTCGGATCCCAGCTCGCGGCCGCCCCGCCCGCATGGGCCGAAGCCCTCGGGCCGGTCCCCGCGGACACGCAAAAGCAGCAGCAGTGGCGGGACCTGGCCGCGGAGGTCAAGACCTTCCGCGATACCTACCGGATCCCGGAAACCGAGACGAGAGTTCTGTCCGCCGAGTACACCGAAAAGGGAACGGGTTCCGAGCTGGCCGTCCGCGTCACCGCCATGCACAAATACTCCGCCCAGACTGCCAAGGAACCGCTGTCGGCCGAGGACGCAAAACTCATGGCAGAGGCCGCCGAGGTCCAGGCCACAGTGGTCACCGAACCGACGCCGGCAGAGCGCGTCGTGGACGTGCTCCGTGAGGAACGCTCCCAGGACGTCACCCTGACCCCGGAGCAGGAACAGGCTGAACACGTCGCTGATACAGCCCGCAAGGTCCGTGAGAACATGGACGCCCGCCAAGGTACACCGGCGCCCGAGCAGGCTCCGGAAGCCGTCAACGAGGCGTTGAAGGACATTGCCGAACGCAGGGAAGCAGAGCGCTCCACCGGCGAGACGGCCGGCGGGGAAGCCAAGACATCATGGCAGGAACGGCTGGCCGCCGCCCAACAGAAGCAGCCCGCCACCAGCAACGATTTCGCCGAAAAGCTGGCCCGAATCCGCAAGGCCCAGGAAGACCAGGCCGCGGAAGAAGCCAAACGGAAGGCAGCCCGCCGCGGACCCACCGCCGGCCCGGCACAGGGCCGCCGCGGCCCCACCCTGTAGTGCGCTGACCTGTTCGCCTAATTGCCGGGCCACGTCGGTAAAGCGGGAGAGGGCAACGCGAAGTTCCGCGGCGTTGGCTTCGTTGAGGCAATTTCGTATTCAGACCCATCTAAAGTGAACCGTATTGTTTCGCTGGCCTCGGAACCGTCGATGTCGTCGGTAAGGTTGATTACAGTAACCGTTTAAGGGCCGGAGCAGGCGTCTGATTCGTCTGGCTCAAGGGGCTGAAATTGTCAGTCGTGGAGTGGCTCCGGCCGCATCCGTTCCACGTCCAGCTCCAAAGCCAGCTTTTCTTGGTCGCTTAGTAGCCGTATCGCCCGCTCGTACAATTGCAGGCCAGCGGCCCAGTTGTCCCAGCGGCCATCGCTTTTGACGACGCCGGTCCTGGATTCGAATTCCCGCACAGCAGCAGCGATCAAAATTGCCGTAACCACCTCGTCGTAGGGTTGATTCTCCGTCTTGCAGAAGCCAGACATTGCCGGGTGCCTAGGCATATCGGTTCCTCTGAGGTGGAACGTCTCATAGCTTTCACCGTTAGCCTTGTCGCCGTTCAGCCGAATGCCCTGCGTCTCGGTCATTGCAGGGAGGCCCTGGCCGTTCGGACCGCAGATGGTCACTGATGAGGTGGCAATTATTTTGCCTGCATCGGAGATTACCTCGGGCGTAGCACTCAGCCCCGAAAAGTAGTGGGTATATCCCATAGTTCTGCCTCTGGGTCCTTCCTATGTATCTGTAAGGTGCGGCGGATATGGCGAGTGAACGGGGAACCTAAGCACGCTTGAGGGCACTAGGCACTGTACTGTGAGATTCACAGGATTCACAAGATTCATAGACATTCACAGGAGCCGTTCCATGGAGAACCCGTTTCGCCCCACAGCGGGGGCTACCCCACCCGATCTGGTCGGGCGCGGCGGAGTGCTGGATGAGTTCGCTTACGGCCTCCGCATCGGCTCGGGAGCACCAGGCCTCTTAACCATCTTTACTGGAGCCCGGGGTATCGGCAAGACAGTCATGCTGGGCGCGGCCGAAGATCTTGCGATAGCCAGTGGGTGGGCGGTGATCTCCGAGACGGCCACCGGTGGGTTCTTGAGCCGGATTGGTGAGGCAATGCGCCGGCTGACCAACGAATTGGGCGATGGGCCCACAGGTCGGCGTGTCACAGCGTTATCAGTTGCTGGTTTCGCGGTTACCACCCAGCTCGCTCCCGAGGAGCAGGTTGATTGGCGTGTCCGTGGCTCTGAGCTTCTGCGTCTGTTGGCGCAGCGGGGCACCGGCCTGGTCATCACTGTTGACGAAATCCATGCCGCTGACCGGACCGAGTTGTCCCAACTCGCAGCCGACGTACAGCACTTCATCCGCGAGGGCCTGCCCATCGGACTCATCTTCGCCGGCCTGCCTGCCGCAGTCTCCGACCTGCTCAATGAGGGCGTCGCCACGTTCTTGCGCAGAGCAGACCGCATCGACCTTCATGCAGCTTCGATCGCTGAAGTCGAGCGCTCCTTTGCCGAAACATTTGAAAGCGCTGGGAAGACTCTCGGATCCGACCTGGCAAGGACTGCGGCAGAAGCGACCGGCGGCTACCCCTTCCTAATCCAGTTGGTCGGCTATTACCTCTGGCAAGAAGCCGAAAGGGGCCCTGGAGGCCTGGACTCCGCAGCTGTGGACCGGGCTGCCGCGGCCGCCTGGCGTAGAAACGAACGCGTGGTCATCGAAGCTGCACTGGCAACAACGTCCGGGAGGGATCGCGACTTCCTGCAGGCCATGGCAGAGGATTCTGGGCCTTCCTCCACTGCCGACATCGGCAAACGAACCGGTATGCGGCCGAACGCTGTGGGAAACTACCGAACCCGCCTGCTGGACGCCGGACTCATAGAGCCTGCAGGACACGGGCTTGTCGACTTCGCAATCCCCGGATTACGCGAATACCTGACACCGCGTCCAACTTATTAGCAGCAATGCCGCTCCGAGCGGTAGGGGATAAGGCGCCTCATGACCAAGGGTCAAACGGCGCTCGGTGTGGTCTACTGCCCATTCCCGCCTTCACAGGGAATTCCAAGGTCCAGGCACGCATAATTAACCGAAGTTCCGGTCAACCGCTATTTGACCGGAGCTTCGCCAATCGCGGGTTTCCCGGTGGCACTTGCTGGGTAGCTGACTGCGGACATTCGGCGGGAAGCGGGGCCGCGGAGGTATTCCCTTCAATTGGCGGCTGCGACGGAGACGCAGGTTATTAGATGGCTGACCAGTCACTATCAACAGCAGGTCCATCCAGCAGCAGCTCGCAGAGTGCTCGGGGACAGCAATACTGGTGAGCGAGAGTGCGTTTCCAGAAGCAGGAGGCTTCCGAGCAGGTAATCCCTTGCTCGCCCTTTCGGTCGGCGTGGATGCGGACACGCCACTGATGCAGCGGCGCAGCTCGGACTGAACAGGAACACCTGCTACAAGTGGATCCGGACCGACTGGATCCGGACCGACCGACTGGCCCGCAAGCGCGCCGATCAAACCGAATCGCGAGGCCCTTCGGCGGCTGCGTGAGAACTGGCATTCGCGCCACGAGAGAGCCGGGTGCGTGAGGGGTTCCGCTTCGCCGCACCAACGTCCCCTGCAACCGAGAACCGTCAAGTTGTCATATGGTTCCGTGCTGATGGCTTACCCGCCGGCTTCAGTTTTCCTTCGCTTCGTGCTGGAGGTGGAACAGCTACTCAGCCTGGTGGAGGACGAGCTGCGGCTGCGTCCAGCGTCCGGGCGCCCAGGAAGGGACTCCGGTGTCCGGGCACCTGTCCTCAGGAGGCCGCGGGAATGGGCGCTTGTGCCAGCAGTAGCGCTTCCATCATCTGGGGAGGCCCGGGACGGGATAGGTGGTAACCCTGTCCCATAGTGCACCCGAGGTCTCGCAGCAGGTGCAGTTGTTCGGGTTCTTCGATGCCTTCGGCTATCACATCGAGGGAGAGTTTGTGGGCGAGTCCGAGGATTCCTTCGAGCATGGCGGTGGATAGGGGTTTGTCTTCCTGCGCACGGAGGAAGGATCGATCGATTTTGAGGATGTCCGCGGGGAGTGCGGCAAGCGTGCTGAGGGAGGAAAATCCGGTTCCGAAGTCGTCAATGGCGATACGGGCGCCCAGGGCTTTGAGCTCTGTGAGGGCGGTGATACCTCCTTCGATGTTTCTCGCCAGGGCGGTTTCTGTGATTTCGAGTATCACGTTGGCCACTTGGGTGGCGGGCCGGGAGAGGATGTCTTTGATGGCTGCCAGGCTTCGGGGGTTCCGGAGCTGCAGCGGGGAGAGGTTGACTGCAATCCAGAGGTCAGCACAGCCGGGCAGGTTCCGGCGCCAGGTGGCGGCTTGTTGGGTGGCCGTCTCCAGCACCCAGGAACCGATGGCGTCGATGTCTCCGGTTTCTTCGGCCAAATGCACGAATTCTGCCGGGGACAGGATCCCTCGGGTGGGGTGGTGCCAGCGGACGAGCGCTTCGGCGCCCAGAATCGTCCCGGTGTCCAGATCGGCGATGGGCTGGTAGTCGATGCGGAGCTGGCCCGCTGAGGTGGCCGCGGCGAGGTCAGTCTTAAGGGCGGCCCGGTATGCCATGTGGTCATAGCCTTCGGCGTCGAAGAGCTGGTAGCGGTTTTTGCCGCCGTGTTTGGCCATATACATGGCGAAGTCAGCTTCCCGCATCAGCGTGGTGGGGTCCTTCGTTTCAGGACGCTTATGGGTTGCTCCCATGCTGACAGTGACCAGCAGCCGGTCTTTACCGAGGTGGAACGGTTTACGCATGGCCTTATGAATCCGTGCCGCGACTGCTCCGGTCCCGGGGTATTCGACCTGAGTCATGATGATGGCGAATTCATCCCCGCCCAGGCGGGTGACCATGTCATGGGGACGGACGCAGCTCTTCAGCCGGGCGGCGACGCCGATGAGCAGGTCATCACCGGCGTCGTGGCCGAGCGAGTCGTTGACGTCTTTGAAATTATCCACATCGATGAACAACAGCCCCACCTGATGGGGTAAGAGATCACTATGGGGGCAGAAGGCGGTGGCAAGGCGCTCCGTGAGCGCAGCCCGGTTGGCCAGTCCGGTCAGGGGATCGTGGGTGGCCCGGCGGATCAGCTCCTCATGGCTGTCGTTGACCGCGGCAGCAAGGGAATTGAACCCCTGCGCAAGTTCGCCGATCTCATCACGGCGGACCACACTAATGCGGTGACCGTACTCGCCGTTCCGCAGCCTCGCCACGCCCCGGTGCAGGTCTTCCAAGGGCTGGATCAGGTACTTGATCATCCGCCTGCGGAAGTACAGGATGGCGGCCGCAGTCAGGCAGAACAGGGTCGTGCGTGCTGCGATGACGAGCTGTTCGAGCCTGCCACTGGAGGCGAGCCCGCTGTTCAGGGACTCACGGGAGGACCGATCAATGCCGTCCACTTGTGCGCGGATACGAGCGCCTGCGGCAGTGAAGGCAGCAGCTTCCGCCGTACGGTCCACCCCGGGTGTCTGAAACTGTCCGGCCCACAAACCATGGGCCACCAGGTTCTCCTGCCATGCCCGGCGGGCTTCCTGGACATCAGCCCTCATACCCATCTCCACGGGAAGGACTATGGCGGCGTTCTCGAACAGGCCGGCAAGGTGCTGCTGGCCCTGGACGTAGGCGGCACGGTCCGATGGTGCGTCGGAGAGCACGAGAAGTCCCGCCTGCTCGTGGGCAACCAAGGCGCCCCGCAGACCGGCGACGACCTCCGCCTCGGCATGCAGCCGGGACGCGGCAGAACGCACCTCGTTCATGACTTCACGGATACCCACGACCGTCGCTGCAGCCCCAAACAGCACGGCAAGGAACATCAGCAGGAACACCCAGGACCATTCACGCTGCAGACTCCAGGTCCGGAACGGCGCACCGGCACGGACCCGGGGCAGGACGACGGCCGGTCCCAGGTCCGGACGGCGGCCCCCACCCTCATCCGGACTGTTCGACGGGCAGTCAGCTGAAATGTTTGTAAACGGCGCCCCGTAACCTTTATCGCCATTGACCGGGCCACGCTCTGCCATCATCTACCTCCGAGAAGATGCAGGAACGCCCCGTGCCACCACAGCGGAGCGTATCGGAACGGCCGGGACAAGTCCGCACATGACGGCATTTCCGCACGCAGGCCAGCAGAAGCCTCTCCACCACAACCTGGATCAGACAAACATCAGTCCCTCCGCCGAAGTCACCAAAGGGCTGGTTACTTGGATTTCCCCCACGATACATATTCGGAAACCAGGGCAACCGTAGCGCGCTTCCCAGTCCCTGCCGATGAGGGCTGGTGCACAGGAGTTCGCGTTCCGTCGGAAATTGGTCCTCCCGAAGCTCTGTCTGGACAGTGTATTCCGGATCTATGGTGGTGCGTGAGGAACGACGACGGGAGCACTCTTCATGATTACCCTGCAGATTGAACACGAGGTCCGGGACTTCGCCACGTGGAAGGAGGCCTTCGACAGTGACCCGTTGAACCGCTCGGCCTCGGGGGTGAGGTCCTTTCGAATCTCGCGTCCTCTGGACCAAGAGGACTACGTGATGCTTGAAATGGATTTCGATACGCAAGAGGCTGCGGTGGACTTTCTGGCCCGCCTGCAGAACGATACGTGGAAGACCGGCGTGACTGCCCCTACCTTGGTCGGTGAACCGTCAACCAGAATCGTGGAGACGATCGCTGTCCAAAGCGTGGTGCCCACGTAAGCCCGCGATGACGTCTGGGTTCACGACCCTCATGCGGATACCGAGGGCTTAGCAGCCCAGTCGGTGTAGGGATCGGCACTTGCCCGTGATTGCGCCTTGTCCATCCGGCAGATGCTACCGCGGCAGCTCAGGAGAGGCGACGGGCGGGACAGAACGGACGGGGGCGCCCGGGGCCGGGCAGTAACGCGACTGCGGAACGGGCCGTGGTGCGTGTCATTCTTGGGGTATGGCACGAACCTGGTTGTCGGTGACGGTGGAACTGCTCGGCGGTCGTGGTGAGGAGCTGTGGCCGTGGCCCGGGCGTATCTTCGCGGTCGGACCGTCGCATACCTTCATGGATCTCGCCGATGCCATCAATGATGCTTTCGCCCGGTGGGACCGTTCGCACCTGTCACTGTTTACCCTGGCCGACGGCCGGGTCGTCACTGATGAAGAGACGGGAGCAGAGATGGCCGGATCGATCAGTGGCCCGATCACCGCACCGATTGACATTGCTGCTGCCAGGGTCGTCCGGACGGTGGAGCCGGGGGCTGAGTTTCAGTTCACGTTCGATCTCGGTGACGCCTGGATGCACCGGTGCGTGGTCGGGGAGGTGAAGGTCGACCCGTTGGAGGTATTGGGTGTCCGTCCTGTTGTCCCCCTGCCGTACTGGGGCTGGGGCAGCATCCCGGACCAGTACGGGCGCCGGTGGGCTGCCGACGACGGGGAGAGCCGGGCACCGGGGAAACCGGGCCAGCCGCATCCGATGCTGTTGCACGCCTGGCCCGCACAGGTGCAGATACCGGCGCTCGACCTGTCCGAGCTGCGCGAAGCCATCGCGGCGGCAGATGCGGCCCGCTTCCTCGCGGCAGTCACGGGACGGAACATTGACGACGCTCTGCAACAGGTGGGGGCCGGGATACCGATGGCGCTGAAGCACAGACGCCAGGAAGCCGAGCCGGTGGCACTGTCGGTCATCAACCGGCTGAGGTGGCGCGGCGGGCCTGGTGACCGGGTGCTGGCCGAGGACCTGCTGGCCGGTCTGCGCCGCGAGCCGCTGACAGGACGCGTGGTGCCGGTAGACCTCGACATGCTCAGCATCGTGCTGGAAGGGGATCCCGACCTGTCGACCGGCGGCTATCTCGATCTGCGCACCGGGCAGGTGTACGACGAGGCCGCCACTGACCCGATGATGGTTGGGGAGGACGTTGCCATCGACGTGGAGGAGGAGCCGGACCGTTGGCTTCGGCTCGACCGCGCTGGGTCGCGGGACGGCTGGCGGGACATGGAGGCCTTCGTCGAGCGGCAGCATGATGAGGCCCTCCGGGAGCGGCTGGAGCGGGCCATCGAGGGCAAAGGCGCCTTCAGCCGGTTCCGCGACGTGGTCCACGGCGAGGACCTTGGCGAACAGTGGTACGTCTTCTCCTCCGACCGGCAGATGGGCCGTGCCCGCGAGTTCCTCGCTGACAACGGCATCCGCGTGGGCTGACGGGAGCCGGGCCCGGCCTGCGGGCGCAAGACCGTGCCGCCCGCCAGACCCCTCAACCGGCAGCTGAGCCGCGCCGGTCGTGAGGTCCAGCATGGTTCCAGGTCGTCCGGTGCAGATTGCCGATTCTCGCTCCCGGGTTTTCTCCGCCGATTCAGCGTCACGAGCCAGTGCCCTCCGCTGGAGGCTTCATAGGGAATCCTCAGGATCGTGTATGCATAATGAACTGAAGCTCCGGTCAACCGCTATTTGACTGGAGCTTTGCCAATTGTGCTGTCCGGGCCGCGCCGGCTTTGGCGTTTGCCACGACGCTTCAGCGGGGTAGAGGATCCGGGACGTATCGTCTGCGACGGCCTAGCGAAGGACAGCTCCACGTCGCCTGCAGTGCCAGCTTTCGGCGACGTCCTGGGCAAGCGTGCCGCCGTGGAACAGCCGGACAAACGCACCAGTCGCTGGCCGGCAAATTCCGCGAGGGGGTGGCTTGGCCTGCCGGGGGATAGCATCGGCAAAGCGGGCGGTTCCTCTGAAAGTTGGGGCTCGGAGACGGCGTGGTCCAGCCAACACTAGAAATATCTACTGATATCTATCGTTTTGCTATAGGTGTAGATATTTCACTAGACATTCGTAGAGATGAGGCTGCATGGACCCCGTGTCTATGCCTACTCGCCCGGTGCAGGACGAAAACCGGCGGCCCTTGTCGGACGCGACCAGCCCCGCCGGGATTGGCAGGTTGCCATCGAACGTGTTGAACACCAGTGGAGGGACCTGCTCCATCACGGAGCGAGGCCAATCTCTTCCGCCGCTGTTGATCGCGCCTACCCGGGCCTGGTTGAGTCTTGGGATTTTCCCACCCGCGAAAGCAGCCAAGGCTTTCATCCGTCGTTGAACCACCGGAACCTTTGATTCTGTCAGGATGCCGGGGACTCGCTGAAGCCAGGGCGCACAGCATTGGGTAAGCTTCGAGCCCGGCCCCTGACTTTATTGCAAAATACATACTTTATTAGAAATCAATAAACTACAGTAAATCTTGTAAGATTCGTGGCATGGATCCAGTGAACAACCCCTACACTCCGAACGCGGGTGCGACGCCGGAGATTGTCATCGGTCGTGACGATCTCCTTGAGGACTTTCGGATCCTCCTGCGGAGGCTCGACAAGGGCCGCGCCAATCAATCCATGATCGTCACCGGCCTGCGCGGTGTGGGCAAGACCGTTTTGCTGGGGGAGTTCCGTCAGATAGCCGAAGAGTTCAGATGGAAGGTGCTGGAGCTCGAGGCCAGCAAACACGATGACGACCACTTCCGCAGGACGATCTACTCGCAGCTGCGGGCCGTGCTCTACCAGATTTCACCACGAGCCAAGTGGGGAGACAAAGCACGGAAGGCTGCCCAGGTCCTGCAGTCCTTCAGCCTTTCCATCGATCCTTCCTCGGGTATCCCGACCCTGTCACTCGATGTCGACGCCGCCGAAGGATTCGCCGATCACGGCAGTCTTACCCTGGACCTGACGGACGTCCTGGTTTCGATAGGCGAAGCCGCCAGGGAACACGGGACGGGCCTGGTGCTGCTGTTCGACGAGGTCCAGTTCCTGAGCCAATCACAACTCGAAGCCGTCATCCAGGCGATCCACAAATCGGTGCAGAGAAAACTCCCGGTCACGTTCGTCGGTGCGGGGTTGCCCCAGATCGCCGAGCTTGCCGGCGACGCAAAATCCTACGCCGAGCGGCTCTTCAAGTTCCCGAAACTCGGCTCCCTGGATTTCGACGATGCCAAGAAAGCCCTGGCCGAGCCGGCGCACATCGAACATGTGCATTTCGAGGACGATGCACTGGTCCGGGCGTTCGACCTCACGGAAGGTTATCCATACTTCGTGCAGGAACTTGGGTACCAGGTGTGGGCAGCCGCAGACGGCGACTCCATCACCCTGGAAGATGTCGAGGATGCAAAGGACGCCTATGAGGCAAAACTTGATTCCTCGTTCTTCCGCGTCCGGCTCGACAGGGCCACCCAGCTGCAGATCGCCTACATGCGCGCCATGGCACAGCTGGGCCCCGACTCCCAAAAGGCGGCCGACGTCGCCGCCGTCATGGGACGCGAGTCCACCCAGCTGGCCCCCACACGATCCGAACTCATCAACATGGGCCTGCTTTATACGCCCGCCCACGGCTACGCGGGCTTCACGGTGCCGCACTTTGACCGGTTCATGCTGCGGGCCGTGCCGGCGCTGGACGTCCCCCCGGTTCAAAAGCGCCGCGCTACGCCCAAGAAAGCCGGGTGAGCGGATGCGCGGGCCTTTAAGGGTCCGCAGTTTCGTGTCCTCTCCAGCCCGTGGAACCAGTGCGGGATTCTAGCCATGTGAAGCTGGCACCACCCCGGAAGTGAGTGGGCGGTTTTGGTTGTCCCGCGTATGCAACCCTCGTCGGCACGGACCTCCCTTATGACCCGGGTCGGTGGAGCTGAAGATAATGTGCGCGCACCTCGAACCACAGCCTCAATCCATCAATACCAAAATCTACCAATATCTAGGTTTTTGATAGACTTCCGTATATTTCTTTAGAGTTCCCTGGAGATGAGGTTGGCTTGGATCCTGTGTTGAATCCTTATTCGCCCGGCGCGGGTCGGAAGCCGGCGGCGCTTGTCGGGCGCGACCGGCCCCGCCGGGATTGGCAGATTGCGATCGACCGGGTTGAAGCAGGCAGGACGGCCCAGCCTTTTGTCCTCTATGGCGAGGTGTGGGCAAAACGGTCCTGCTTTCGGATTTCCGCCGGTCCGCTGGCGAGCGGGACTGGCTGGTCGCCCAGGTTGAGGCCGGCGCCGGCAAGTCACTCCGCGCGGCACTAGGAGACTGCTGAATTAGTCTTGGGTTGGGCGCGTCGGCTGGACTCGTGGGCCTGGTGGTTAAGACTGGTCTTATGCAGGGACGCGAGGACGCGCAACGCGGGTATTTGGATGTGGAGGCG
>NZ_JANCLV010000024.1:0-34361 GCF_024294965.1 Pseudarthrobacter humi | reverse complement strand
GCGCGGTTGACCAGGACCGCGTCTGCTTCCCGGACGGTCTTGGCGCCGCTGCGCAGCAGTTCCTTGTCCGGCTCGCGCAGCTCAATACTGATGAACCGGAAGGATTCCGCGCCGGCCTGGCCACCCTTCAGGATCGACGCCGCACGGGAGATCTCGGCGCGGGAGAGCGGATCCAGGGGGTGCGATACCCCTACAACAGTTTCGGTTTCAATATCGATAGACATACTTTTCTCCTTGGTTCTTTCTTCGCAATGAGGGTCGATAAAGGTCTGACAGCCGGGGTGTTCTCCAACGATCGCTGGATGGGTAGAGGCCCGGGCGGGTGGCTAGGTGGCCAGCAACCAGTCAGATGCCGCCTTGCGGTACCTGCTGATGCCCTTGTACTCGGCCATGTCTTCCGGGAGCTCGGCCAAAACGCGGCCCACGGTCTCCCGCCAGACGGGGACCCGGGCAATGTCGGCGAGCGACAGAAGGTAGGTCCGGACCAAGAACAGGATCGCCCCGGAGTGGGGGAGGCGGATGAGGTGCTGGACCTCCACCCGCAGGTGGACTCTGTCCGGGAGGGCGGGATCGTCGGCGATGGTGCCGCGCTCCGGCGCCCAGTTGGGATAGGTTTCGGTGGAGGTGTCCAGACGCCGGTCGATGGTTAAAGTCCAGTTGGTCCGCCGGTACTGCTCGCCCGGCTGCAGCCTCAAGAGGAATTGCTCGGCCCGGCTGACGATCTTCTCCTCGAATACCCGTGGGACGGGGCCGTGGATTTCGTGGAATTTCATGCCGGTATCGAATCCGAGGGACCAGTCGGCGGCGAATGTGACGAGTCCGGCGTCGAGCCACAGCGCATCCTCGCGCTGGTCAAGAAAGACCATGTCGTCCTGGATCTGGCTGCCGAGGAACCGCAACGGGCCCCCCTGCAGGGAACTGTCGTCGCCGATGGTGAATTCCACCTCCAGGTCCTGCAAGCCGTTCCGCCAGCGGCAATTATTTCCCTCCCGGTGGAAGGACATAATGTCCGGGTTTTCTTCCGCCATTGCGGGCAGCAGGGTAGCGATGGCGTCCCACACGGCTGGCCGCATGTGCGGGAGGACCTGGATGCGTGAGGGATCCCGGTCCAGCACTTCGCCGCGTTCCTTGACGTCTGACAGGTAGTGCTCGTCGATGTCCAGCAGCCGGCCGCCCCACTCGCCAGCTTCAGTCGTCACTACTTTGCGGGACGGTTCGACGTTGGCGCTATAGCGGTAACTTTCACTGGAATAGGGAAAGGGAAAGCGTTTGATCCGTTCGGGGAGGGCCGCGGTGACCGGCTCTGTGTCGATGATGATGCTCAAAGGTCCAACTCCAATTCTTCATCCAGGCTGCGTGAAACGCAGCACATCATGGTGGTGTTCTCGGCTTTTTCCTGGTCACTCAGGTAGAGATCCCGGTGCTGGGGTGCCCCTCGAACTACTGACAGGGAGCATTCGCCGCAGATGCCCTTGCGGCACATGTTCGGAATGCTTTTTCCTGCTTTTTCGAGTGTCTCCAGCAACGAAACGCCGGCCGGAACTTCCAATCTGATGCCGCTGCGGGCCAGGTTCACTGAGAACGGTTGGCCCTCATCCAGGTCGGCCGCGCCAAAGGCTTCTGAATGCAAGAGGCCCTTCGGCCAGCCAAGGTCGCGGGCCTGCTCGAGGACTGAGTCCATGAAGGCAGCCGGGCCGCAGACATAAAGGTGAGTTCCAAGTTTCTGAGTAGTGAGCTTTTCCGTCAGAACTTCCTGGAAGCTGCCGCGATTATGGCATTCCGTCAATCCCTGTCCCAGCAGTTCCCTCGCTTCCGCAACGTGGGCCCCTTCGCCTGGCCGATAGCAGTAGATCAGGGATGCAGCCGCCCCCCATTCGGCTGCGAACCGGGCGTGTGAAAGCACCGGCGTGATTCCGATTCCTGCAGCAATAAGCAGGTGATGTTTGGCATTTGCCGCAGGAGCGAAGGCACTGCGTGGACGCGAAACGTGGACGCGGTCACCCACGGCGAGCCCATGCATGGCCAGCGATCCCCCGGCACTGCCCTCAACACGCAGTACGGAGATGGTGTACTCGAAGGGGGCGCTGCCTGATCCGGTGAGCGAATAGGCATTGGCGCCTGTCCCGTATTGGACCACCAGGTGGCTTCCCGGAACATAGGGAGGTAGAGGTTCCCCTGACGGGTCACCAAACGTGAGGCTGGTAATCGATGGCGTCTGGATGCTGACGTTTGTCACTTCCAGCAACAGGCCTCCTGCCACTGCCGGGTGGACAGTGGTCTCGAGCGTCGTCGCGGTCACGCTGCCTCCTCGGCATGGGCTGAGAATCCCAGGTAGCCTCCAATGCGCCGGGAAAAGTGGCTACTTATTGCCAAGGTAGTAGTGCATCCCTGACAGTCCACCTCGGAGCCGCTGGGTTGATCGGTAATGGTGGCCGTGCGGCAGTGTCCGCAGAAAACGAGGCGCGGACCCCCTTCGTCACAGAGGAGGGTCATCTCCTCGTCCAGCAGTCCGCATTCCGCTGCTGCTGCTGCGGCTGCATGGACGTCGACTGCAGGGCCGGCCAACACAAGACGGACACCGATGCATGACCGGCCGAGCACAGACCCAAGATTCGAGAGAGTTCCCTGGTCTGCAGACGGAAAACGGAGATCGTGCCGGGGCCGGCCACCGTTGTTTTGATCCGCGGGGGCATCTGTTGAGCCGAATGAGGCACAGATGACCCCGCGGAAACCTGGTTCGCAGCCGGTGCCAACTACCGGCCGCCTGGATGCGGAACACATGGGGGGTCCTACGGAGCGAAGGTGCGGTCGCCGGTGAAGAAACCCAGACCGTACTCAGGGGTTTCAAACTTGACGGTTGTGCCCTTGGGGAAGAACAGCACATCGCGTTCCTTGGCGTGCGTTACTTCTCCCGTGGCCTGGTCGGTGAGGATGAATTCACCCTTTACAACAACCTTCATTTCGTCGTAGGTGTACGTGTACACCAACGGCTCGGAAGCCTTCAATTCGAAGAATCCGGCGCACATGACCGATCCCTCGGGGTTGTGGAGGGAGTCGCCGATCGCGGAGATCGTCCCAGGCTCATTCATCGACGGCAGTCCGATGAAGCCGTTTTCAACCTTGTGGATGGAGCCGGCCTTGCTCAGTGTTCCTACGAGTGCGGTTTCCATGATTTCTCCTATGAATGGTGGTGTGAAAGATTTCTCAGTGCTGTTCATCGTTGTCAGAGCTGTTCGTCTTTGCTGCATGTGAGACTGCGCTGGAGATCTAGTTAGAACCCTGGATGGGCTCCGGGAGGATCCGTCTGCGATCCCGACATCCTCTGTTTCCAGAGGGCCAGCCGAGCTCTACTCGAGGTCGGTTTGGTGTGATGCCAGTCACGAACGTTTGTCCTGATTGCAAAGGTACGCGACGTTATTCATCTAGTCCAGCCTTTTTTAGAATTATTAATATGAGAGATTCAAGTTAATTTTTGCCAGCGGCTGTTGACATATTGGAACAATCAAGCAACGCGTGCGCGACCGCCAATCATGGCGCACGCGGAGGCCACTGTTCGCGCTCAAATCCATGATTATGCCCACGAATCCAAGGCGAGCCTTGTCGGGTGGAGAAAAGAGGGCTGGCCCCAGTGTCCGCTCGCGCTGATGGCCTCATCGCTGCCCGATCTCCCGGTGGAGGACCCAGTGACGCGGGAAACATGGTCATGACCTCCGGCGCCGGTCCTGAACAGGGCCCGCGAAAGCTCTCGCTACGCCCTGGGAATACGTCTAGTCCAATATTTTTTGCCCGCGGTGCCTGCCCTTCCTCCAAGGCCCGAGAAATAGATGGCCCGAGCGATGCGGGCCATGGTGCATGAGACAGGCGATGCCGTCATGGCTGCGATGGGACATCCATGCCGGCGGTGGGAGTGTAGAGGGAAAGCAAATACGTAGATTCCCGGACGCAGAAACAGGAAGGCAGACCGTTCTTGACCGGTCTGCCTTCCCGTCTTTGAGGCAGTGCCTGTAACGGTGACCGTCGGTCAGCCGGGGGACTCCTTTGGATCTAGAAGCCGTGGGTGCAGCTTCCGTTACCTGGCTACGGGAACCTCATCGTCCAAATCTGCGGCATCGTCATCAAAAGGGCGAGCAGCGGCTGCTTTTTTGGAGCGACTCGATTCGTGCTGGGAGTAGAACCAGATGGGTATGTAGAGCGCCAGTACGATGAAGCCGACCCAGGTCGGGGTCCAGCCGATCTCGAGGCTGTTGAGGTAGACCACACCGACCAGGCACAGGGGCAGATTGAACAGGCCGAAGACGATGGCGACGTTTTTCCAGCCCCTGGGTGCCGTGAATGGCCTCTCCAGAGCAGCAAAGTCGGGGTGCTTTTTGGCTCTGACGTAGGCGAACAGGCTGATGCCGTTGGCGCAGGTGTAACCTATCGCCGAGGCCGCGACAATTGCGGCGGGGTTTCCCATCGAAATCAGCAGCAGGTTGAAGGCTCCAATGACGAGCATGGCCACGAAGGGAGTTCCGTGGCGGTTCGTTTTGCCGAGGGACCTGGGGAGGTTGCCTTCCGCGGCCATGGAGTGCATGGCGCGGGACGAGCCCAGGTAAGCGGTTTGGATGATCAGTATCATGGCGGCGATCAACATGATGATGGTGATCATGGACCCGGCTTGGCCGAAGACTGCCTGGGCTACCGGAATCAGAGGCGAGACTGGCTCAGCCAGTACGCCGTCGACACCAAGGACACCGATCACTGCGGTTTGCACCAGTACATACGAGAAGAAGCAGATGATGCCGCAGGCAAGCAGGGCTTTGGGGACGTCTTTGGCCGGGTTTTTGTATTCGGGGCCGTAGATGGCTGCCGTTTCCCAAGCGCAGGCACTCCACTGGGCGATCGCAAAGATGCCAAAGAGGATCAGGATATGGTGCAGATCCCAGGCCCAGTCTGTCGGCAGCCAGTTGCCGGTGATGTTAGTCAGCTCAACGTGTCCGGTAGCAAAAGGCGCCACCGTCAGGACGACCAGCGGTATCAGGGAAAAGGCAGCCAGGATGTACCCCAGTTTGGCGCCGTCCTTGAGGCCGAACCAGTTGACGGCGAACAATCCCCCGAAAATCACTACCCCAGATACCAGCGAGAGCTGATACTCGGTAAACGTCTCGCCCAGCACCGGAAACAGCCCATGGAGGTAACCGCCGACCAGGATGGAGAAAATCGCCAGTACCGGGGTCCAAGCGAACCAGTAGCTCCAGGCACTGAAGCCGCCGATCAGCTTGCTCTTGTCGTACTTGCCCTGATAGTTCTCGGTGCGAAAAATATGCTGCGCGAACCCCGGCAAGCCAGAGGCTTTGGGAAAGGTCGTAGCCATCTCGGCATAGGCAGCGTTCTGAAAGAATCCCTGAACAACCGACAATCCCCAGATAAGAATGGCAGCAGCCGATAAATACATTGGAAGATAGCCCAAAGAGGGCAGAATCAGCAGCGGAACACCTAGCGCAATGGCCAGACCCTGCTTCCAGTCAATCGACCTTTCCAGGTCATCGACTCCGTCCGAACGATTTTTACTCATAAGAATCTCCTTTAGACGAACTTGGATTCGTCTGATTTTTTAGACATGTGAGTTGCTTCTTGGATCGTTAAAGAGGCGGCGCGGCAAACCACACCCTTTGCCGGCAGGTGCTAATCGTGTGGTTTGCCATTGCTCGGCGAGATCAATCGTGCTGATTGATTCAACAGACAGCGCATAATGCGGCGTAAATTATGGCGATTTGAAGGTACATGGATGTTCGCTGCCGGTGCCTGAAGCGGGCGGCCTGGACCCAGAACGCATGGTGGGGTCTTAGGGTGCGAAGGAACGGTGGCCGGTGAAGAAACCCAGACCGTACTCAGGGGTTTCAAACTTGACGGTTGTGCCCTTGGGGAAGAACAGTACATCGCGTTCCTTGGCGTGCGTTACTTCTCCCGTGGCCTGGTCGGTGAGGATGAATTCACCCTGGATGACGACCTTCGTTTCGTCGTAGGTGTACGTGTACACCAGCGGTTCTGATTCCTTCAGTTCGAAGAATCCGGCGCACATGACCGACCCCTCGGGGTTGGAGAGGCAGTCGCCGATGGCGGCATCACACCCGGGTTCGTTCATCTCAGGCAGTCCGATGAAGCCGTTTTCAACTTTGTGGATGGAGCCGGCCTTGCTGAGTGTTCCTACGAGTGCGGTTTCCATGATTTCTCCTTTGAATAGTGGCGTCAAAGATTTCTCAGAGCTGTTCATCTTTGTCAGAGCTGTCCATCTTTGCTGCATAAGAGACTTGCTGAAGTTCAAGTCAGAGCCCTGGCCGTGGCTCCGGGAGGGATCGTCTGCGAACCCGGCATCCTCCAACTTCCAGAGGGCCAGCCGAGCTCTGCTCGGAGTTCTGCCGGCGTGATGCCTGTCACGAAGGTTCGTCCTAACGGGCAAAGCTACGCCTCGAAATTCATCTAGTCCAGTCTTTTTTAAATGTTGGTTTCCGACCGGGCTCAATTTTCGCGTCAGCATGCAGGGGCAAGAATCGCAGCGCTTGCCTTAGGCAATGAGAGCTGTGCCGGGTCCGATCCAGATGGCTTGTAAGCCGGTAAATGAGCCGCTGGCGTAGAGTGCGACGGCAGACCGGGGGGCGGAGCGCACCTGGTGGAGGTGCTTCTTGGCATGTTCCGATCCAGACTCTGGAACGGAGTCGACTGTGATGTATATCACTTCAAATGTCGCAGGCTTAAAGCTATATGGCAACAGTTTTTTGCGGATCTCAGCCAACTTTGTCGGTCCCATGTATTGAGGCCTGCACACCAGAGCGCGAGCTGTAACAACGATCCAACGCCTACTTCAGGAGGCCCGAGGCTAGGGGGTATAGATCAAGGACAGCCCCAGATGGGGAACATTCAAATCCAACCGATGTTGGTCTGGAGATCCGGATTTGATCCGCTCGCCAACCAAGTACCTGCCGGAGTTGCCGAGAACGACGCGGTTGCTGGCGTTGATGAGGGCGGCATCGCCTGGGATGGCTCGCAGGGTTGGCATGATGAGGGGTTCCAGGTCCTTGATCCGAATATCGCATCCGGCTACGCCGGCAAAGTTCCCGTGGACGGAAAACGGAGCCGCGAACGTAAGGATGTATTCCTCGAAGCCAAGATAGTCGACATACGGCCCCCAAAAGGTCTGCTCACCTGTGGACGCGGCTGTTGAAAAGAACGGCAGCTTCTCATAGTTGTAATATCGGCTGCTGCCTGGAGTCAGGTCAAAATCAAGCCTGCCGATGGCGCCGGATTCCTTGCGGGACCACCATTCCCAAGGCCGGCCGCCCTCCTCAACGGATTCCGTGGCGAAGAAGGTCCCGGCACCGACAGCAAAAGTGTTATTCGTCAGGAACTGCCGTGAGAGTTCGTCCAATCCGACCAGGGCAGCCTTGTCGATTTTGGACTTGCCGGCGAGATTCTGTTCAAGCAGCGAGGCAACGGACCTGGAGAGTTTCTGAGTCTCCATGGCGACGCCGCTAATCCACGAAGTGAGGGCATTGGCAGCTTGTACGACTTCAGGGGGGGGCTTCATTGACCATCCTGGATTGATCGGGCGTAACCGAGGGTGAGTTTCTTGTCAATCAGATGGAAAATGTTTCGCCTGATGTGCTCAAGTACCAGTTTCTGGGCCTTCTCGGGTTGGTCCTGGGCGACTGCCCGGACCAATTCCAAGTGTTCAGCGGTTGCCTGTTCTGGGTCAAATGCCACCGTGAGCGGGGTCCATAGCTGCTGAACTGTTTCTTCCTGGAGCCGGATTTCGGCGTTGGCAAGCCTCGGTGATTGCGCGGCTACTGCCAACTCGATATGGAAGCGGCTGTCGGCAGGCGCACGCAATTCGGGGGTTGAGGCCAGAACCAATGCTCGCGCAAGTTCCTGAAGACGGTCGACGTCGTGTGCTTCCGCGCGCTCACATGCCAGCCGGACGGTCGTGGCTGCAATAGCGGAATGCTCGTCTCCGATGTCACGTATTTCCGAAATGGACGTCGAGAGGAACCAATCCCGGATGGTGTCGGTCTGCGTACGAGGCTGGCTGACGACGAAGGTTCCCCCGCTCCGGCCTCTGCGGGTCTCGACGATTCCCCGCTCGCGCAGGTCTCCCAAAGCTTCGCGAAGAGTCGCGCCGCCAACTCCAAACATCTCCGAGAGTGCCGCTTCCGGGGGTAGACGTTCACCTACTTTGAGCAGCCCGAGGCCAATGGCCTTGGTAATCCTGTCCACAATTGCGTCGGCCCTCTCGATTTCCGGCAAGGACCGATATATCTGCGATTGGAATGAGGACGGCGAGGCCAAAAGTCTGCGCTCCGAGAATGGGCTACGGGTCAGGACAACAACAAGCAGCCCGGACAGGACCTAAAGGACTTAACTCGTTCTTCAGAGTCTATGCAATAAATCCTTCAAAACTGCGGCTTTCAGAACGGTAGGCCTCCGCGCTCCAGCGGACCGGTCCCTCTCAGGAGCCACTCGTCCGGCATTGCAGTCCATGGACCACGGCGTTGGACGCTTCCTCAACGGACAGCCTGGGACACGCCCAATCCTTAAGTGTAGTTAGAACCGTCAGAAAACAGTGTTACCCCTGCCCTTTTGCTTCGGGATTATGGATATCAACCAGAAAGCATCGTTCGACCGACACAGGCCGACGACCGAAGGGAAAGGGACAAATCGTGAATCCGACAGCAAGTACAACGCTCACCGGGTACAGCACCACCGGTGACATTGTCCGCAATCTGTCTCTCGTCAGGGACGAGATCGCGGACACAGCGGCCAAGATCGACGAGCAGCAGGTAGCTGACGTGGCCCGCCATCTCAGCCACCCGGGCCGGGTGTTCGTGGCCGGCGCGGGCCGAAGCGGGCTTGTCCTGCGTATGGCCGCCATGAGGCTGATGCACCTGGGCCTGGATGTGCATGTCGCCGGTGACACCACAACTCCCGCAATCAGTTCCGGTGACCTACTCCTGGTGGCCTCCGGATCGGGAACCACCTCGGGAGTCGTCAAGTCAGCGGAAACAGCGGCGAAGGCCGGAGCGCGGATTGCCGCGTTCACCACCAACCCGGGTTCGCCGCTCGCTGGTCTCGCAGACGCGGTGGTGATCATTCCCGCCGCCCAGAAGACGGACCACGGCTCCAGCGTTTCCCGCCAGTACTCGGGGTCTCTCTTCGAGCAGGTCCTTTTCCTCGCCACGGAAGCACTCTTCCAGTCTCTGTGGGACAACACCGATGTACCGGCTGAAGAGCTCTGGCTCCGGCACGCCAACCTCGAATAACCGAACCACAATTTTCCACACCCACCGCAGTTCCCAACAGAAGGAAAACAACACCATGAAACTCCAAGTTGCTATGGACGTCCTGACCACTGAAGCCGCCCTCGAACTGGCAGGTCAGGTCGCCGAGTACGTCGACATCATCGAGCTCGGCACCCCCTTGATCAAGGCTGCCGGCCTCTCCGCCGTCACCGCTGTCAAGAACGCCCACCCGGACAAGATCGTCTTCGCTGACATGAAGACCATGGACGCCGGAGAACTCGAAGCCGACATCGCCTTCAAGGCCGGCGCTGACCTGGTCACCGTGCTCGGCACCGCCGACGACTCCACCATCGCCGGTGCCGTCAAGGCAGCCAAAGCCCACAACAAGGGCATCGTCGTTGACCTCATCGGCGTGGCAGACAAGGTCACCCGCGCCAAGGAAGCCCGCGCCCTGGGTGCCAAGTTCGTAGAGATGCACGCCGGACTCGACGAGCAGGCCCTGCCCGGCTTCGACCTGACCGGACTGCTCCGCGCCGGAGCAGAAGCGCGCGTTCCGTTCTCCGTCGCAGGCGGCGTGAAGCTCGCCACCATCGAATCAGTCCAGAAGGCCGGCGCTGACGTAGCCGTCGTCGGAGGCGGCATCTACAGCGCGGCCGACCCGGCACTGGCAGCGAAGCAGCTCCGCGCTGCCATCGTCTAACCATCCGAGTGACGGTGGCGTCCCACACCCGTGAAGCTGCGGGACGCCACCTCCGGGCTGCAGGACCCTGTGACTTCTTGGGGCCTGCAGCCGCGGAATGTCTTACCTGTACTGCCCGCGGAGAAACGTCACCGCGGGCAGTACGCATTCGGTGGAAGAACTAAGGCGATCCCGTCACACCGAACCTGATCAAAGAACACATCACGCCCTCAATGATGAGGGTTGGCACATTCGGGGGGACCCTCATCCTGGAAAGGAAGCTGTTCATCATGCGTAGTCAGGCCACACGCAATTTGGAAGTCATCGTCACCGAGCCTAGTCGGCTTTACGAGTTGCTCGACCATGCAGAGGCAGCGCTCCGCCAGGTAGCGACGCCCCATTGCTATGCCGGCATTCTGGTCACCCGCCATGATCCCAGCCGGTACACCCTCGCACTCAGCGACACCGTTCCCTATGGGGAGACCCGCGAGCAGATACTCTCGTGACCGTCGGCCGACTGCCGCACGGCCTTGCCGAAAGTTAGAAGCAACCATGTCAGTTACTTACGTTGATTCAAGTGTGAGGTCCGGACTTAAGGCCGGCCGCAACCCGTTGAGGGATCCGCGTGACCGTCGTCTGAACCGGATTGCCGGTCCGTCGTCGTTGGTGCTCTTCGGAGTGACCGGTGACCTTGCCCGCAAGAAGCTCATGCCGGCCGTGTATGACCTCGCGAACCGTGGGCTGCTGCCGCCGAGTTTCGCTCTGGTGGGGTTCGGCCGCCGTCCGTGGAAGCACGAGGAATTCGCCGCCGAGGTGAAAGCCTCGGTGAAGGCTTACTCGCGGACGCCGTTTGACGAGGCGGTCTGGAACCAGCTCGCCGAGGGTATCCGTTTTGTCCAGGGCGAGTTCGACGACGACGATTCGTTTGAGCGGTTGGGCGACACGATCGCTGAGCTCGATGAGCAGCGCGGGACACGCGGCAATCATGCGTTCTACCTCTCGATCCCGCCGAAGGCGTTCGAACAGGTCTGCCGGCAGCTGTCCAAGCACGGCCTGGCGCAGGCCGACGGCGACAAGTGGCGGCGGGTGGTCATCGAGAAGCCGTTCGGGCACGACCTCGAGTCCGCCCGGGCGCTGAACGACATTGTGGAGTCGGTGTTCCCGCCCGATGCGGTGTTCCGGATCGACCACTACCTGGGCAAGGAAACGGTCCAGAACATCCTGGCGCTGCGCTTCGCGAACCAGCTGTTTGAGCCGTTGTGGAACGCGAACTATGTGGACCATGTCCAGATCACCATGGCCGAGGACATCGGCACCGGCGGCCGGGCCGGGTACTACGACGGCGTGGGCGCTGCCCGCGACGTCATCCAGAACCACCTGCTGCAGCTGCTGGCCCTGACGGCGATGGAGGAGCCCATCTCCTTCAACGCCGATGACCTGCGCGCGGAGAAGGAAAAGGTCCTCGCCGCGGTCAAGCTCCCGGATGACCTCTCCACCCACTCGGCGCGCGGGCAGTTCGCCGGCGGCTGGCAGGGCGGGGAACAGGTCCAGGGCTACCTGGAAGAAGACGGCATCCCCGCGGATTCGACCACCGAGACGTTCGCGGCGATCCGGGTGGACATCCACACCCGCCGCTGGTCCGGTGTGCCGTTCTACCTCCGGGCGGGCAAGCGCCTGGGCCGCCGCGTGACGGAGATCGCGGTGGTGTTCAAACGCGCCCCGAACCTGCTCTTCCGTGACCATGGCGAAGATGACTTCGGCCAGAACGCCGTGGTGATCCGGGTCCAGCCCGACGAGGGCGCGACCATCCGGTTCGGGTCCAAGGTCCCGGGCACGCAGATGGAAGTCCGCGACGTGACCATGGACTTCGGCTACGGGCATTCCTTTACCGAGTCCAGCCCCGAAGCCTACGAACGGCTCATCCTCGATGTGCTCCTCGGTGAGCCGCCGCTGTTCCCCCGGCACGCGGAAGTGGAGCTGTCCTGGAAGATCCTGGACCCCTTTGAAGATTACTGGGCCGGGCTGAAAGAGCAGCCGGAGCCCTACGCTCCCGGGTCCTGGGGCCCTGCCTCGGCGGATGAACTGCTGGCCCGCGACGGACGAACCTGGAGAAGGCCATGATTGTAGATTTGCCGGACACCACCACCTCGAAGATCTCCAAGAAGATCACCGCCCTGCGTGAGCAGGGCGGCGTGATCGCTCTGGGCCGGGTCCTGACCCTTGTGGTCGTGACCCGCTCCGGGCTCGAGGAAGAAGCGATCGAGGCCGCGAACGAGGCCAGCCGCGAACACCCCTGCCGGATCATCGTCCTCGCCGACGCCGGAGCCCAGGCCCCGAACCGGCTCGACGCGCAGATCCGGGTGGGCGGTGACGCCGGCGCGTCCGAGGTCATCGTGCTCCGCGGCTACGGCGAGCTCGCCCACGAAAGCGAGTCCCTGGTCGCGGCCCTGCTCCTGCCGGACGCACCGATCGTGGCCTGGTGGCCGCACGGGGCGCCGGAGAACGCCTGCGAAACCTCCGTGGGCCGGATCGCGCACCGCCGGATCACCGACTCCGCCAACGAAACCGACCCCCAGGCGGCGCTGGAGAACATCCGGGCCACGTACAAGGCAGGGGACACCGACCTCGCCTGGACCCGGCTGACGAACTGGCGGATCCAGCTCGCGGCGGTCCTGGACCAGGTGGACCCCTCGCCCGTCACCGCAGTGGCCGTCGAAGGCGCCTCCGACTCCCCGTCCACGATCCTGCTCGCGGCCTGGCTGACCCTGGCCCTGGACGCACCCGTGACCATCGTTGCGGACCCCGCCGGCACCGGCATCCGCCGCGTCAGGCTCACCCGCCACAGCGGCGACGTGCAGCTCTTCCGCCCCGGACTCTCCGTCGCGGAACTGACCCAGCCCGGACAGCCCGCCCAACGCATCTCCCTGCCACGCCGCAGCCTCAAAGACTGCCTCGCCGAAGAACTCCGCCGCCTCGACCCCGACGAAGTGTTCGGCGAAGTGATTCGCAGCCTTGGTACTTTCAGAGTGCATCAAGCCAGCAGCGTGAGGTTCACCTGCAGCGGGGAGCCAGAACGTAACCTGGACCGCTTGTCACTGATCGCCGTATAAAGGACCCCGACTCACCGGATCCGCCCGGATCCAGGAAAGGAACACCAGCTAATGGTTCACAGAGTCAAGGCGGTCATCGCCAAGGAAAAGAATGCCCCGGTTTCGGTGGAGACCATCCTGGTGCCGGATCCCGGTCCGGGCGAGGCGCTGGTGGACATCCTCACGTGCGGGGTCTGCCACACGGACCTGCATTACAAGCAGGGCGGCATCACCGACGATTTCCCCATCCTGCTGGGCCATGAGGCCACCGGTGTGGTCAGCGCCGTCGGTCCCGGCGTCACAGAGGTGTCTCCCGGCGACCGCGTGATCCTGAACTGGCGTGCTGTCTGCGGGGAATGCCGCGCCTGCGCCAAGGGCCAGCCGCAGTACTGCTTTAACACGCACAACGCCTCGCAGAAGATGACGCTTGAGGACGGCACGGAGCTTTCGCCCGCGCTGGGCATCGGCGCCTTCGCAGAAAAGACCCTGGTCGCCGCCGGGCAGTGCACCAAGATTGACGACGACGTCGATGCCGCCGCCGTCGGGCTGCTCGGCTGCGGCGTGATGGCCGGAATCGGCGCGGCGATCAACACCGGCGAGGTCAAGCGCGGGGAATCGGTGGCGGTGATCGGCTGCGGCGGGGTAGGCATCGCCGCGATCGCCGGCGCCAGGCTGGCCGGGGCCACCACCATCATCGCTGTGGACATCGACGCGAACAAGGTGGCCATGGCCAGGTCCCTCGGCGCCACGCACGGCGTGGATTCCAGCACCGAAGACCCCGTCGAGGCCATCCGGGCCCTGACGAACGGCAACGGAGCGGACGTGGTGATTGACGCCGTCGGCCGTCCCGAGACGTACAAGCAGGCGTTCTACGCCCGCGACCTCGCCGGCCGGGTGGTGCTGGTGGGCGTCCCGACGCCGGACATGAAGCTTGAGCTGCCCCTGCTCGATGTTTTCGGGCGGGGCGGGTCGCTGAAGTCCTCCTGGTACGGGGACTGCCTGCCCTCCCGTGATTTCCCGATGCTGGTGGCGCACTACAAGCAGGGCAACCTGGACCTGGACGCCTTCGTGACCGAGCGGATCAGCATTGACCAGGTGGAGGAGGCCTTCGCCAGGATGCACGAGGGCAAGGTCCTCCGCTCGGTCGTCGAAATACAGTCTCTGAAGGAGCTCTCATGACAGTCATCATCGAAAACCTGGTCACGTCGGGCACTTTTGCGCTCGACGGCGGCACCTGGGACGTGGACAACAACGTCTGGATCGTGGGCAACGACGATGAATGCGTAATCATCGACTGCCCGCATGACGCCGCGGCGATCATCAGCCAGGTCCGCGGCCGGAAGGTCCTGGCCATCCTGCTGACCCACGCGCACAGCGACCACATCGGCGCGGCGCGGGAGGTAGCGGCGGCTGTGGGCGCCCCGATCATCCTGAACCCGGAGGACCTGGTCCTCTGGAAACAGGTCTACCCGGATACGGAACCGGACCGGTACCACGGGGACGGTGACGTGTTCGAGGTCGGCGGCACCGCGCTGTTGGCCATCCACACCCCCGGCCATTCCCCGGGCTCCACCTGCTTCTACCTCGAAAGCGAGGGAACGGTCTTCACCGGAGACACGCTCTTCAACGGCGGGCCGGGCGCAACGGGACGCTCCTACAGCGACTACCCCACCATCCTGACCTCCATCCGGGAACGGCTGCTGACGCTGCCGGCCGAAACTGTGGTCCGCACCGGCCACGGCGACAACACCACTATTGGTGCGGAACAGGAAACGCTGGCTAAGGTTTCCCAATAGAGCAAGGTTATTAGCAGCAGGATCCCGTTGAGGCGCGCCAGGACACCTGGGGCGCCTCAACCGGCGTTTTGAACAAGAACGGCGTGAGCCGCAAAGGAAGTTGGAACAATGAAGTTCGGCAAGCAGCCCGCCCCCGTCGCGGACATCAACGAGGACAACCTCGAAGTCCACAAGCCCAAGCGGGAAGCGGCCGGGGTCAAGGCGGTGCTGGTGGCCCTTGAACGCGCCGTGGCCCAGGCCGGGGTGTCCCGGACGGCGCAGTCGCTGCTGCGGCTGAACCAGCAGGGCGGGTTCGACTGCCCCGGCTGTGCCTGGCCGGAATCGGCCACGAAGCGCAAAGCGGCCGAGTTCTGCGAGAACGGGGCCAAGGCGGTGGCCGAGGAGAACACCCTCCGCACGGTCGGGGCGGAGTTCTGGGCCAGGCACTCCATCGCCGAACTCTCCGGGAAAACGGAGTACTGGCTGGGCAACCAGGGCCGGCTGAGCGAACCGGTAGTGATCCGCGAAGGAGAGACCCACTATTCGCCGATCTCCTGGGCTGAAGCCTTCGACCTGATCGGTGAACACATCCGTGCCTCCACACCGGACCGGTGCGTTTTCTACACTTCCGGCCGGACCGCGAACGAGACGGCGTTTATGTACCAGCTGTTCGCGCGGGCCCTGGGCACGAACAATCTGCCGGACTGTTCGAACATGTGCCATGAGTCCTCCGGCTCGGCGCTGAACCCGACCATCGGCATCGGCAAGGGCACCGTGTCCCTGGAAGACATCCACGACTCCGAACTCATCTTCGTCGTGGGGCAGAACCCCGGCACCAACCACCCCCGGATGCTCTCGGCCCTGAAGGAGTGCAAGGACAAGGGCGGCAAGGTAGTAGCCGTCAACCCGCTGCCGGAAGCCGGGCTGTTCAACTTCAAGGACCCGCAGACCGTCTCCGGAGTCGTCGGCGGCGGCACGCCGCTGGCGGACGAGTACCTTCAGATCAAGGTCGGCGGGGACCTGGCCCTGTTCCAGGCACTGGGCCACCTGCTCCTGGCGGAGGAGGAGCGCAACCCGGGCACCGTCGTCGACCGTTCCTTCATTGACGCGCAAACCGACGGGTTCGACGCCTACCGGCAGGCCCGCCGGGAGCTGGACTGGGCGGAAACGGAGAAGGCGACGGGCCTGGACCGGGAACAGATCGAGATCGTGGCCGGGATGCTGGTCCGCTCCAAGGCCACCATCTTCTGCTGGGCCCTGGGTGTCACGCAGCAGCCGCACTCGGTGGACACCATCAAGGAAATGGTCAACGTCCTGCTCCTGCAGGGCAACTTCGGCAAGCCCGGCGCCGGCGCCTGCCCGGTCCGCGGGCACTCCAACGTCCAGGGCGACCGGACCATGGGCATCTGGGAAAAGCCGAAGGAGTGGCTCCTCGACGCCCTGGATGCCGAGTTCGGGATCACGTCCCCGCGGCACCACGGCTTTGACGCCGTGGAATCCATGGAGGCCTTTGAACGCGACGACGTGGACGTGTTTGTGTCCATGGGAGGCAACTTCTCGCTCGCCTGCTCGGACACGGAAACCCTGGAAGCGGGCATGCAGCGGATCGGCCTGACGGTGCATATCTCCACCAAGCCGAACCGGTCCCATGTGGTGCACGGGCGCACGTCGCTGATCCTGCCCACGCTGGGCCGGACGGACAAGGACGACAAACACCCCAAGGGCGCGCAGTTCCTGTCCGTGGAGGACTCCATGTCCGTGGTCCACTCCACCCAGGGCAGGCTCGCGCCGGTATCCGAGCACCTGCTCGCCGAACCGGTCATCGTCGCGCGGATGGCCGAGGCCACGTTCGGGCCGGACCACCTCGTGGACTGGAAGGCCATGGCCGGGGACTACGACGTGGTCCGTGACCACATCTCCCGCGTCCTGCCCGGGTTCGAGGACTTCAACACTCGGGTCCGGACCAAAAACGGCTTCGTGCTGCCCAACCCGCCACGGGACACCCGCTCCTTCAAGACGGACATCGGCCGCGGCCGCTTCACCGTCAGCCCGCTCGAATACCTCACCCCGCCCGACGGGCACCTGGTCCTCCAGACCATCCGCAGCCACGACCAGTACAACACCACCTTCTACGGCCTCGATGACCGGTACCGCGGGATCTCGGGCGGCCGCCGCGTGATCCTGGTCCACCCCGAAGACCTGACGGAACTCGGCTTCAAGGACCGGGACCTCGTAGACGTCGTCAGCACCTTCCGCGGCCACGACCGGCAGGCGGACAAATTCCGGCTCGTCGCCTACCCCACGGCCAAGGGCTGCGCCGCCGCATACTTTCCCGAAGCCAACGCCCTGGTCCACAAGGAAAACGTCGCCCGCGAATCCAACACCCCCGGCTTCAAGGCAATGTTCGTCCGCTTCGAACCGCACACGGCGGAGCCTGAAGAAGCCGAAGAGTCCGCTTCGCAGGCGGCGGCCACTGCCGGCTGATCCGGCAGCACGACGGCACCGTCTTCAGAGGGGAGACGGGGCCGTCCTTCCTGCCTTGCAGTTCAGCGGGGCCACACCGTCACCGGAGTCCGTGGCTGTGTGCCAGGGCGATGGCCTCGGTGCGTGAGCCGACGTTGAGCTTCTTGAACAGGTTCCGCACGTGGAACTTGACCGTATTCTCGCTGATGCCCAGCGTTGAGGCGATGGTCCGGTTGCGGTGTCCGGCGACAAGGTGCTGGAGCACCTCCAGTTCCCGGGCGGCAAGTTCCCATCCGGCGACATCCCCGGCCGGGCGCGCTGGCAGGTCCAACGGGAGGGTGACGAAGACGTCTGCACCCCAGCCCGGCATAACGTCGACCCGCAGTGTTCCGGTGAGCGCCTGGACCCGGCGGTCCAGGCGGGCGATGCTCGGGGCGTCGGCGGCGAGAGCACCGCGGCCGTCGTCGCGTACGTTGATCAGCAGGTTTTCGCCGTCGCAGTCCCACTGCGTCCGTACTCTGCTGACATCCGGTTGTTCCGTCATTGCCAGCACAAGTCCGCGGACGATGGCCCGTGCCGCATGGGCAACTTCGCCGGGCAGGGCCCTTCCATTCAGCGGCGGTTCGATGAATTCGATCTCGATGCCGCTGTAGCGCGTGAGCGGTCGCAGGTCCTCCCGCAGGCGCTCGAAGGCCTTGGCAACGGGCTCTTTCACCAGGTCTGTCGTGCGGTCACTATGGGTGCGGAGACCGATTAAGGCCTTGGCGGTGAGGTCAGTGACGGTTGAGCGGGCTGCCGCATCCTCCAAGGAGGAAGAACGGAGGGCTGCCAGGAGCGTCTCCAGGGTGGTGGAGTGCAGATCGGTCAGTTCCGCCGTCACGCGGAGGCGCTCAGCGGAAGCCGCCCGCGATTCCAGCAGGTACGACGGCGGCGCATCGGCCACCTTCTCGCGGATCCGCCGGGCAGTAAGGCGCCAGAGATACGTCACCAGGTCCAGCCCGGCGTTGCGCCCCGGATCGGCAAGGGGATCCGTGAGGACGAGGAGGGCGTTGCTGGAGGCGTGTTTCAGGGCGAGTACGGGCCGGGTCCCGCCGGCGAGCTTAGCTTCCCCGAACCAGGGTGCCTCATCCGAAAGGGTGGCGCGAAGGGTGTCAAGCTCGGCGATGGAGACCCGGGAAATGATTTCTTCGTCGCCCGCCTTCTTTTGCGGGCGCCCGGTGCAGTCTTCGGTGAAGATGACCAGCGCGCTGCTTGCCATGTAGGGGAGCGTGGCATCACGCAGTCGCTCCGCTATCTGGGCCAGAGGGGCATCGGCCAATGCCGCCACGCTCTGCAAAAGCGGCCACGGCAGGTCTGGAAGGGACATGGTGGATTCCTTCAGGGATGGGTCGGGGGCTGTGCTCATCTGGACAGCTTACCGGTGCGGACCCGTCCACCCAACCCAAAAGGGTAGTAAGAACCGTCAGAAAACAGTGTTACGCCTACCCGTTTGTTTCGCAATCATTGATATCAACCAGAAAGCATCCGTCCGGCCGCTACAGGCCGACCAGATCTGTAAGGACAAACCGTGAACCCGACAACAAATGTGATGCTCTCCAGCACTACAAACTCAGCAACACTCGACTGGACGCGCGCGGACGAGCGCGCCGTGGACACAGCCCGTGTATTGGCCGCGGACGCCGTCGAGAAGGTCGGCAACGGCCACCCCGGCACGGCCATGAGCCTGGCGCCGGCCGCCTACCTTCTCTTCCATAAACTGATGCGCCACGACCCCCGTGACCCGGACTGGCTGGGACGTGACCGCTTCATCCTGTCACCCGGCCACTCCTCTTTGACCCTTTACATCCAGCTGTTCCTGTCCGGCTACGGCCTGGAACTGGACGACCTTAAGGCGTTGCGCACCTGGGATTCGCTGACCCCGGGCCACCCCGAGTACAAGCACACTGCCGGCGTCGAAATCACCACCGGCCCGCTGGGCCAGGGCCTTGCCTCCTCTGTGGGCTTCGCCTACTCCCAGCGCCGGATGCGCGGCCTGTTCGACGCCGATGCTGCCGAGGGCACGTCCCCGTTCGACCACACCATCTGGGTCATCGCTTCCGACGGCGACATTCAGGAAGGCGTGACCTCCGAGGCTTCCTCGCTGGCCGGCCACCAGGAACTGGGCAACCTCGTGGTCGTCTACGATGAGAACCACATCTCCATCGAGGACGACACCGACATCTCCTTCACCGAGGACGTCCTGAAGCGTTACGAGGCTTACGGCTGGCACACCCAGCGCGTCGACTGGACCGAGACCGGCGAATACGTCGAAGACGTCCAGGAGCTTTACTCGGCTCTTCTCGCCGCGAAAGCCGAGACCTCCAAGCCGTCCATCATCTCGCTGCGGACCATCATCGGGTACCCGGCGCCGAAGAAGCAGAACACCGGCAAGATCCACGGTTCAGCCCTGGGCGCCGACGAAGTGGCAGGCCTCAAGGAGGTCCTGGGCTTCGACCCGGCCAAGTCCTTCGAGGTGGACCAGGATGTCCTGGCCCACGCCCGCGCCGTTGTTGACCGCGGCGCCGCAGCCCGCAGCGAATGGGATTCCTCGTTCGAGGCCTGGCAGCAGGCCAACCCCGAGGGCGCTGCCCTGTTGGAGCGGATCGAAGCCAAGAAGCTTCCCGCCGGAATCGACGCCGTCCTGCCGGTCTTCGAATCAGGCAAGGATGTCTCCACCCGCGCCGCATCCGGCAAGGTCCTGAACGCCCTCGGCCCGGTCCTGCCCGAGCTGTGGGGTGGCTCCGCTGACCTCGCGGAGTCCAACAACACCACCATCGAAGGATCGGCGTCGTTCATCCCGGTCTCCCGCTCCACCGATGCGTGGAAGGGTAACCCGTACGGCCGGGTCCTACACTTCGGTATCCGCGAGCATGCTGCGGCGTCGATCGTGAACGGCATCTCGTTGCACGGCCGGACCCGCGCATTCTCCGGCACGTTCCTGATCTTCAGTGACTACCAGCGCCCGGCCATCCGCCTCTCCGCCCTGATGGGTGTCCCGTCCATCTACGTCTGGTCCCACGATTCAATCGGCCTGGGCGAGGACGGACCCACCCACCAGCCGGTGGAGCAGCTCTCCACCCTACGCGCCATCGTGGGCCTGGACGTCGTCCGCCCCGGTGACGCGAACGAGGTGGGCATAGCGTGGAAGACCATGCTGGAGAACCACGAAAACCCGGCCGGCATCGTCCTGACCCGTCAGAACGTCCCCACCTTCGCCCGCGGTAATGGTGCAGCACAGGGTGACACCTTTGCTTCCCCGGCCGGTGTGGCCAAGGGCGGCTACGTCCTGGCTGAAGCATCGAAGGACGGCGCCACCGTGCCGGCCGACGTGCTCCTGATCGCAACCGGCTCCGAGGTCCAGCTGGCCGTCCAGGCCCGCGAAGCCCTCCAGGCCGAGGGCATCGCCGCCCGCGTTGTCTCCATGCCGTGCGTCGAGTGGTTCAACAAGCAGGACGCTGCCTACCGCGAGTCCGTGCTCCCCGCCGCCGTCAAGGCCCGCGTCTCCGTGGAGGCCGGTCTGGCCCTGGGCTGGAGGGAATTCGTTGGCGATGCCGGCCGTTCCATCTCGCTCGAGCACTACGGTGCTTCCGCTGACTACAAGCGCCTGTTCCAGGAGTTCGGCATTACCGCGGAGGCTGTCGCCGCCGCTGCCAAGGATTCCCTCGCCGCGGCCCGCAACTAGCCTTTCCCCTGCACTGCGGCGGCGCCGCGAACCGTCACTGTCCATATTTTTTTGAAGGAAGAAGCAGAAGCCATGACCAAAGCAACCCCCACCGCTCAGCTGTCAGACGCCGGCGTGTCAATCTGGCTGGATGACCTCTCGCGCGAGCGTCTCGCCAGCGGCAGCCTGCAGAAGCTCATTGACGAAAAGAACGTGGTTGGAGTGACCACCAACCCGTCCATCTTCCAGGCCGCGATCACGTCCGGCACGGACTACGACGCAAAGATCGCCGAACTTGCCTTGCAGGGCGCCCGCGTCGAGGAGACCATCTTCGAAATAACCACCACCGACGTTGCCGACGCCTGCGATCTGTTCGCCCCGATCGCCGCCGCCACCAACGGTGTGGACGGCCGAGTGTCCATCGAGGTTGACCCCCGTCTCGCTTGGGACACCGAAGGTACCATCGCCGAGGCCAAGAACCTCTACAAGAAGGTGGACAAGGACAACGTCCACATCAAGATCCCGGCGACGCTCGAAGGCCTCGCGGCCATCACGGCAACCCTGGGCGAAGGCATCAGCGTCAACGTGACCCTGATCTTCTCCCTGGAGCGCTACCGGGCAGTCATCGACGCCTTCCAGTCCGGCCTGGAACTGGCCAAGGAAAACGGTCATGACCTTTCCAAGATCCACTCGGTCGCCTCGTTCTTCGTTTCCCGCGTGGACTCTGAGATCGACAAACGGCTCGACGCCCTCGGCACCGACGAGGCCAAGGCACTGAAGGGCAAGGCTGGCGTAGCCAATGCCCGCCTGGCCTACCAGGTGTACGAGCAGCTCTTCTCGACCGAACGGTGGGAACTTCTGGCCAAAGCCGGCGCACGCACGCAGCGTCCGCTGTGGGCCTCCACCGGTGTGAAGGACCCGGCCTACCCCGACACCCTGTACGTCACCGGACTGGCTGCCGCCGACGTCGTCAACACCATGCCGGAGAAGACGCTGGACGCGACGTTCGACCACGGCCTGGTCACCGGTGACACCATCACCGGCACCTATGCCGAGTCCAAGGGCGTGCTGTACGCACTAGACGCCCTGGGCATCTCCTACAACGAGGTGGTTGCCCTCCTCGAATCGGAGGGCCTGGACAAGTTTGTGGCCAGCTGGAAGGAACTCCTGGCCGACGTCGAAGGCGCCCTCGCAACCGCACGGAAGGCATCCTGACCCGAGCTCTGACCGCTACCGAAAGGCAGACATCATGTCCGCATCACCTCTGAACTGCTGCATCAACCCCAGCATCCTCTCGGCCGACTTCGTCAATCTCGAGGCCGAACTCGCCCGCATCAGCAACGCCGATGCCGTGCACGTGGATGTTATGGACAACCACTTTGTGCCAAATCTGACCCTCGGCCTGCCTGTTGTGGAACGCCTGCAGAAGGTCAGCCCCGTCCCGTTGGACGCCCACCTGATGATTGCCAACGTGGACCGCTGGGCTCCGCTGTACGCCGACGCCGGCGTGAGCTCTGTGACATTCCACGTCGAGGCATCCGACGCCCCCATCAAGCTCGCTCGCGAACTTCGCGCACGCGGGGCAAAGGCGGGCATGGCTCTGCGTCCGGCCACTCCGGTGGAACCGTACCTGGACATGCTCCCCGAACTGGACATGCTGTTGATCATGACGGTGGAGCCGGGCTTTGGCGGCCAGGCGTTCCTGGATGTCATGCTGCCCAAGATCCGCCGTGCCCGCGCGGCGGTTGACGGTTCAGGAGTGAACGTGGCCATCCAGGTGGACGGCGGCATCACGGAGGAAACCATCACTCGGGCCGCGGAGGCCGGTGCCAACGTCTTTGTGGCAGGGTCAGCCGTGTACGGCAAGCCGTCTCCTGCAGACGCCATCGAGTCATTGCGCGCGAACGGCCAGCTCGCCTTCGGCCGAACGGCTCTCCACCTCAACAACATCGCACCCCAACCAGCCTGAAGGACCACTCATGCGCGTTCACATCGGAACCGACCACGCCGGTATGGAGCTCAGCTCCCACCTCATCAATGCACTGTCTGCCAACGGCTACGAGATGGTGGACCACGGGCCGGCGGCCTATGATGCCGAGGACGACTACCCGTCGTTCTGCATTAACGCAGCCTCCGCCGTCGTGGCCGATCAGGCCGCAGGCATTGACGCCCTCGGGATTGTGCTGGGCGGCTCGGGCAACGGCGAGCAGATCGCCGCGAACAAGGTCAAGGGCGTCCGCGCGGCCCTGGCCTGGAACCTCGACACGGCCAAGCTGGCCCGCGAACACAACAACGCCAACGTGGTGGCAGTGGGCGGGCGCCAGCACACCGTGCAGGAGGCCACCGAACTGATCGAGGCATTCCTGGCAGAACCGTTTAGTAATGCCGAGCGCCATGAACGCCGCATCGGCAAGATCGCCACCTACGAAACCACCGGCGAGGTGGCCGAGTAAAACCCGGCTACGTCATAGCTCCGTCCCATGCGGCGGGGCTATGACGCGTTCAAAGACGAAAACTCAGCATAGGAGTCACCATGCCCATTGCAACCCCAGAGATCTACTCCGAGATGATCGACCGTGCCAAGGCCGGAGGCTATGCATTCCCGGCGGTCAACGTGACGTCGTCGCAGACCCTGAATGCAGCCATCCGCGGGTTCGCCGAGGCTGAATCCGATGGCATCATCCAGGTGTCCACCGGCGGAGCCGCCTACTGGTCCGGGGCGGCCACCAAGGACATGGTGGCCGGTTCGCTCGGCTTCGCCGCGTTCGCCCGGGAAGTTGCCAAGAACTACGGCGTCAACATTGCCCTCCACACCGACCACTGCCCCAAGGACAAGCTGGACGGTTTTGTCCTGCCGCTGCTGGCGGCGTCCGAGGCCGAGGTCAAGGCCGGCCGGAACCCGATCTTCAACTCGCACATGTGGGACGGTTCGCACGAGCCGCTCAACGAGAACCTCAGCACCGCGCGCGAACTGCTGGAGCGCACCGCCGCTGCGAAGATGATCCTCGAAGTTGAAATCGGCATCGTGGGCGGCGAGGAAGACGGCGTGGAAAACGCCATCAACGACAAGCTCTACACCACGGTCGAGGACGCCCTGGCCACCATCGAGGCCCTCGGCGCCGGCGAGAACGGCCGCTACATCACGGCCCTGACCTTCGGCAACGTGCACGGTGTGTACAAGCCCGGTGGTGTGAAGCTGCGCCCGGAGATCCTCAAGGACATCCAGGCCCAGGTGGGAGCCAAACTTGGCAAGAACAGCCCGTTCGACCTCGTGTTCCACGGCGGCTCCGGTTCCTCCGACCAGGAAATCGCCGACGCCGTCTCCTACGGCGTGATCAAGATGAACATCGACACCGACACCCAGTACGCGTACACGCGTCCCGTGGTGGACCACATGTTCAAGAACTACGACGGCGTGCTGAAAGTTGACGGCGAAGTGGGCAACAAAAAGCTCTACGATCCCCGCGTCTGGGGTGCCTCCGCCGAGGCGGGCCTGTCCGCCCGCGTCGTCGAGGCAACCAAGCAGCTGGGTTCCGCCGGAAAGACCTTCTAAAGAAGGTCAGCCGAACAGGACCGCTGCTTCCTCGTAGCGGTCCTGTGGCACGGTCTTCAGCTTGCCCAGCGCTTCCGCGAAGCCAACGTGCTCGATATCGGTGCCCTTAAGCGCCACCATAGTGCCCCAGCAGCCTTCCACCACGGAGTCGATCGCGGCCATGCCCAGGCGGGTGGCGAGCACACGGTCGAAGGCGGACGGGACGCCGCCGCGCTGGATGTGCCCCAGGATCGTTGCACGGGTCTCGATGCCGGTCCGGGCTTCCAGCTCCGGGACCAGCTGGTCCGCGATGCCGCCGAGGCGGGGCCGGCCGAAGGTGTCCAAGCCCCGCTCAGAGTGCGGGGATTCCATGTGCTCCGGAACAAAGCCCTCGGCCACCACTACCAGCGGCGCGCGCCCGCGGGCGTGGGCTTCCTTCACCCACTGGGCGATCTGTTCGATGCTGATCTTCTGCTCCGGGATCAGGATGGCGTGCGCGCCTGCGGCCATGCCCGCGTGCAGGGCAATCCAGCCCACGTGCCGGCCCATGACCTCGGCGATCATGCAGCGGTGGTGGGACTCTGCCGTGGTGCGCAGCCTGTCGATTGCTTCGGTGGCGATCTGCACGGCGGTATCGAAGCCGAAGGTGTAGTCCGTGGCGTCGAGGTCGTTGTCCACGGTCTTGGGGACACCCACGATCTTCAGCCCTGCGTCGGTCAGCCTCTTTGCGGCGGCGAGGGTCCCTTCGCCACCGATGGCAATGATGGCGTCGATGCCCAGGCGATCCATGTGGGCCTTGATGACCTCCGGCCCGCCGCCGTTTTCGAAGGGGTTGGTGCGGGACGTGCCCAGGATCGTGCCGCCCTGCTTGGCGATCCCCCGGACCATGGTGCGGGGGATATCGATGATGTCGCCCTCAACCACGCCCCGCCAGCCGTCCAGGAACCCGACAAACTCGTGGCCGTGGACGGTGATGCCTTTAAGTACGGCGCCGCGGATGACAGCGTTCAGTCCGGGGCAGTCGCCGCCGCTGGTGAGGATTCCAATTTTCATGTTTCGGCTCAAATTCTGCGAGAGGATTTACAGGCAGTGCGCCACACGGACGCACCTGGAAGTGTTGTGGGTGGTACGAGGTACGGCATAAACCTGTTGCAGATTCGAGGTGCGCCACACTGTACAAGCCTGAGGGTCACGTGCCGTTTCATGGCGAAACTCCTGCTGGGGACTGCGAGCCGACCTGCTGGTCATGCTGTGCTGCCAGGACGGCGAGGTCGTGGATGAGCTGCAGCATCTCGCGGTCACGGCCCCGGACGGGCCGGACGTGAGAGAGCGAAACAAGTTTTCTCACAGGAATGGGAACGGGAGGCAGGCCTTTGGACGGTGCCGGGAAAGGCGGCCCCTCAGCCGTAGGGGGATCAACAATGCACATTGAGTCTCCTTAAAATCCGTCGTCAAGGGGGAGTGAGGTTCGTCCGCTCCTTCCCTCGAGTGCTGGTGGGGGAGGACCGCGCTAGGCCGATTTCAGCGCGGCAAGCACTGACATGGCCTCCTGAACGACATCCCGCGCGGGGAAGGAGGGCCGGTTGACGCCGGCCATCTGTTCCATGACGCGGACCACCTGGCAGCTGTAGCCGAACTCGTTGTCGTACCAGACGTAGAGGACGAGGTTTTTGTCGTTGGAGATGGTCGCGAGGCTGTCAACAATGCCGGCATGGCGGGAGCCGACGAAGTCCGTCGAGACCAGCTCGGGCGAGTCCATGTAGTCGATCTGCTTGCGCAGGTCCGAGTGCAGCGACATATCGCGGAGGAAGCTGTTGACCTCATCCTTGGTGGTGCCGTTTTCGAGGCTCAGGTTGAGGATGGCCAGGCTGACGTCCGGGGTAGGAACGCGGATGGAGCTGCCGGTGAGCTTGCCCAGCAGCTCCGGCAGCGCCTTCGCCACAGCAGTGGCCGCTCCGGTTTCGGTGATCACCATGTTCAGCGCGGCGGAGCGGCCGCGGCGGTCGCCCTTGTGAAAGTTGTCGATCAGGTTCTGGTCATTGGTGAACGAGTGGACGGTCTCCACATGCCCGTGGACCACGCCGAACCTGTCGTTGATGGCTTTCAGGACCGGCGTGATGGCGTTGGTGGTGCAGGACGCCGCGGACACGATCTTGTCCGAGTCCAGGATGGTGCCGTGGTTAATCCCATGCACGATGTTCTTCAGCTCGCCCTTGCCCGGTGCGGTCAGGAGAACGCGTGACACGCCCTTGCTCTGCAGGTGCTGGGACAGCCCTTCAACGTCGCGCCAGCGGCCCGTGTTGTCCACCACCAGCGCGTTGTGGATGCCGTAAGCGGTGTAGTCGATCGTGGCGGGGTTGTCCGAGTAGATGACCTGGACCTGCACGCCGTTGGCGGTAATGGTGCTGGCTTCCTCATTGACCCGGATGGTGCCCTCGAAGGAGCCGTGGACCGAGTCGCGGCGCAGGAGGCTGGCGCGCTTGGTCAGGTCCTTGTCCGAGCCGCGGCGCACCACGATGGCGCGCAGGCGCAGGCCGTGGCCGCCGCCTGCCTTTTCGATGAGGAGGCGCGCCAGCAGGCGGCCGATCCGGCCAAAGCCGTAGAGCACAACGTCGGTGCTGGCGCGGTCATCGCCACCACGCTTGCCAACTACCTCGGCAAGCTCGGCGCGGAGGAACTCTTCCAGTGTTGCCCCGCCGCCCTCTTCCTTGAACTTCTGGTTGAGGCGGGCAATGTCGATGGCTGCCGCGCCCAACTCCAGGCCGGCGAGGGTGTTCAGGAGCGGGGCGGTTTCCTCCGGGAGCAGCTCGTCATTGCTGATCCGACGCGCGAAGCGGTGCGCCTTGAGGATGCCCATGGTGGACTTGTTGATCAGACTGCGGCCGTGGATGCTCGCCACCACGTTGTTCTCGCGGTACAGCCGGCCAATCACCGGAATCATGGCCTCGGCAAGGGCCTCCCGGCCCATCCACGTATCAAGGCAGGAATCTGGGAGTTGTTGCATCGGGCTTCCTTTCGCAATGGGTCGGATCTGTTGGAGCTTGGCCTAGCCTCCATCGTCCTGTCATTTGCGGATAGGGGAAACGCCATTTCGGGATGGTTTTGACTACCCTATTGGGTAGTCTGAGCGGCGCGCCGGGGCGGGTGGCAGTCGCTTCCCTACCCGAACGGGCTGGGCTACAGTGCCTCTATCTGGTCACCCGCCAGCCCGCCGGAGACATTGCCGGCGAGTAGCAGCAGAAAGGCAAAATCAAATGAGCGTAACTTTCCAGCCCAGCGAGCTCTTCGCTGGGGACCTAGACAAATCCCTGCTCGGCCCCCCGTTGGCCGAAGTGCTCGGCGACGCGATACCAACGCGAATCGCCATTCCCTTTACCAGCGACGACTCCCGCATCCTCTCTGGAGTCTGGGAAGCCGACCCAGGCCTCTCTCGGTGGGAATTCCTGGAGCGCGGTGAAGCGATTCATGTTCTTGAAGGCCGCATGGTGGTCACCCAGGATGGCGCTGAACCGATCACGTTGGAGGCCGGAACCGCCGCTGTCTTCCCCATCGGTTGGCAGGGGACATGGGAGATCCAGGAACGGATCAGGAAATTCTTTGTGATCTTCGCGGCCTGACACGGTCCGCTGCCGAGCCAGGTCAGGATATTGCGCGGCCTGGCTCGGTCGTTCGCGATCCGGTTTTCATTCCTGACCGTGGCGGAGTCTGTGCCTTGCACGCATCGGGCCGGCGCAGCCGGTTTATTAGCCTTCGTTACCGGCGCCGCACAAGAGCGCAAGCCGGTGATAAACACCAGCGGAAGATGAGGTATCAATGAGCATGCGGTTAATTGACGGCTTTGACGGAGTGCTGGCGGACCTAGACGGCGTCGTGTATACCGGACCGACGGCGATCGACGGAGCTACCCACGCACTCGATAAACTCGAAGGTGAGGGCAAGAGCCTGGCATACGTGACAAACAACGCGTCGCGCTCACCAGAGGAGGTTGCCACCCACCTCCGGGAATTAGGAGCACCTGCCACCGCCGAGCAGGTCTTCGGATCCGCGCTGGCCGGTGCACAGCTGCTGGCCGCCAAGATGGCCGCAGGCGCGGCTGTGCTCGTCGTGGGCAGTCAGATCCTCGCAGACTCCGTCAGGGCGCAGGGGCTCGTTGTCGTGTCAAGCTCGGACGATCGGCCAGACGCAGTCATCCAGGGATTTTCCCCTGCCCTCGGCTGGAAGGACCTGGCAGAAGCCGCCTACGCGGTCACAGCAGGCGCCACGTGGGTAGCGACAAACATGGACATGACCCTTCCCCAGGAGCGGGGGTTCGCCCCGGGTAACGGGTCATTGGTGGCCGCGGTTGCCGCTGCCACCGGCAAGTCGCCGCTAGTAGCGGGAAAACCGGAAGCGGCCCTCTTCGAGACGGCGGCGCGCCACTCCGGCGTCGAGCGCGCTCTCGTGGTCGGCGACCGACTGGACACCGACATCCTCGGCGGAAACCGCGCAGGCATGGCCACGGTTCTCGTCCTCACAGGCGTGGACTCGGTCCAAACGGCGCTGGCTGCACGCGTGGACGAGCGCCCGAAGTATTTGATTCGCTCTCTGGGCGAACTCTACGTGGAGTACCCCGCGATCACGGCCGACGACGGGGCCTACTCCTGTGGCGCGGCAGTGGCCCGGGCATCGGGATCGACGGTAAGCGTCAATGGCGGTGAAAACGACCTCAACAGCTGGCGCGCAGCGTGCGCCGCCTGGTGGGCAGCCCACCCGCTTATGACACCGCATTCTGCGCCGGAAATCGTGTTTACGGCGGCTGGATAGGGGCCGACAAGTCGTTCGGTCGGGGAGGAACCGCAGTAGGTGTGCAGAACCCTCCTCAAACGGGGCAGGCACTAGAACAGGAGAGTTCAATGAGCGAGAAGCTGCGTTGGGGCGTCCTCGGCACCGCCCGCATCGTCCGCAAGACAATTCCGGCGTTGCAGAAAACGAAAAACGGTGAGGTTGTAGGTATTGCTTCCCGCACCGAGGAAAAGGCAAAAGAGTACGCCAACAGGCACGGCGTCCCACAGACGTTCGGCTCTTACGAGGCGCTGCTCGCTTCGCCGGACATCGACGCCGTCTACATTCCGCTGCCGAATTCACTTCACCTCGAGTGGATTCTGAAATCCTTAGACGCAGGCAAGCACGTCCTCTGTGAAAAACCATTGGCGATGAGCGCCGCCGAGTGCGAAGAGGTTTCGCGCAAGGCCGACGAAACCGGGCTCAAAGTCTTAGAAGGATTCATGTACCGTTTTCACCCGCGTTTCGAAAAGCTGCAAGAGCTGCTCGCGGCAGGTGCGGTGGGCAAAGTGACATTTCTCCACATCGGTCACTCCTTCGATGCGGGCGGCGCCGACAATATCCGCTGGTATGCCGGCCTCGGCGGCGGCGCACTTTTCGACACCGGGTGCTACTGCGTCAATGTGAGCCGGATGGTCGCGGGGCAGGAGCCGGCCCGGGTCGCCGCCTTTGGCAACTACCGCGACGCCAACGACCGAGGTCTCATTGACGTCAGCATTGCTGGCATGCTGCGCTTTCCCGGCAGCGCCACCGCGCTTTTTGATACCGGAGTGAACCTCGAGCGCCGCAATTTCCTGGAAATCACGGGCACCGAGGGCCGGCTCTACCTCGACAATCCTTTTGGGCTGTTGGAGGAGGATTCGGTCCTGGAGGAGCATCACTTCGGACAGGACACTGTCCATCACGAGTTCAAAGGCGAAAACCATTTCGTCCGGATGGGCGAACATTTCGCCGACAGCGTCCTCAACGGAAGGCCGCTCCGCTACGATCTCACGGACGCAGGAGCCAACGCGCGGGTGTTGGAAGCTCTCGACCAGGCGGCGCGGAAACACGAGGCGTCTGAACCGAAACCGCATTCTGGCGCTGGCCCGGGCGTCAGCTGACAATTTGACGCTTGAGCCGGAGACGCCGACGGCAGAACTGGTTTTCGACCTTCCTGTTGGCTGCCACAGACACTCCCTCCGGTCCGCGCACCGTCGAACGCACCACAGCTAGACTTTCGTCACGACGCCCTCTGCGGACAGCACGATTTCCACCAACGGTTCGACGTAGCGCGCGGCCAAGGGGCCAACAACGGCCATGATCAGCACATAGGCAGTAGTCATGGCCGCCAGTTCTTGGGTGACGGCACCGGATGCCACTGCCAGTCCGGCAATAACGATCGAGAATTCCCCGCGGGCTACAAGCGCAGCTCCGGCACGCAGACGGCCGGGCCGTGCAATGCCCTCACGCTTCGCGGCCCAGATACCGGTCGCCATTTTGCTGGCCGTGGTGACAACAGCGAGGGCAAGTGCCCAGCCAAGGACGGGCGGAATGGAGGCAGGGTCGGTGTTCAGGCCGAACGCCACAAAGAAGATCGCGGCAAAAAGGTCCCGCAGCGGTGCCAGGATGCGGGTGGCATGGTGCGACGTGGCACCGGAGATCGCGATGCCGAGCAAAAAGGCGCCGACTGCCGCCGACACCAGCATGGCGGATGCGGCGCCGGCTACGAGCAGGGCCGCGCCCAGGACGTTCAGGAGGAACACCTCTGAGTTCTCACTGTGGACAGCCTTGGAGACTCGGTGTCCGTGCCGCAGTGCCACTAGCAGGACCACACTCACCACGGCCAGCGCAATGCCTACCGTGGTGAGCCCACTGATGAAGCTGACGCCGGCGAGAATGCTGGTCAGGACGGGAAGGTAGAGGACCATGGTCAGGTCTTCAAACACCAGGATGGAGATCACCACCCGAGTTTCGCGGTTGCCCAGCCAGCCCAGATCAGTGATCACCTTCGCCGCGATGCCCGACGACGAGATGTAGGTGGCGCCGCCCATCACCATGGCCCCCACGAAACCCCAGTTCAGGAACAGGGCAAGTGCCGCCCCCGGCAGGAAGTTCAGGACGAGGTCAAGGAGACCGGCCTGCCACGATCTTCGCAGTCCGGTGAAAAGCCCGGACGCCGTATATTCCAGCCCGAGCATCAGCAACAGCAGGATGACGCCGATCTCCCCGAAGAGGTGCGCGGACTGCTGCATGCCTTCAAGCTCAACAATTCCGCCCGTACCAAAGGCAAGGCCGCCGAGGAGATAAAGCGGGATGGGCGACATTCCGATCCGTCCGGCCAGCCTGGCCAACAGGCCGAGGGAGAACACCACTGCCCCCAGTTCAATGAGGCTCAGGGCGAGCGGGTTCATTGCTTGGTCCCGGGGTAGGACGGCTTCCTCGTCGAGGCTTTCATGAGCGCACGAGGTCCGTTATGCCGACATCGTGGCAAACATCAGGGCCATTGCGGCGGCGCCGAGGGCTTCGAGTCCGTGTTCCGCGCGGCGGGAGGGATTGGGAGTGTGCGCGCTGTGGTGGGCGGGTTTCGTGGGCCGGTAGCGCAGCAGAAGGACAATGAAAAAGACCGCCGCCACTGCGAAGAATACCGTCAGCGGGACCGCCAGGTCAGCTGAGTGATCCAATCCTGGTGCTGCCGGGCTGTGGGCTGCAGAAGCTGTTCCGTGATGGGCGGTCGACGCCGGCATTGCAGTTGCGGGGGCGGTGTCATGGCCGCCGGTGGCGGCATGATCCATCATCGCGATCATGAGCGCAGCAGCACCCATGGTGAGGCTGTGATAAACGCATTTCAACCGTCCCTGGCTGCCGGCGCAGAGCAGTTTGAATTCCGGCCGGGCCACCGCCTGGATCACAAACCACAGGGCAGCACCGGCGAGGACGGCGATCTGAGCCAGCACGGTCGACGGGGCCAGGTTCCACAGCATGGCGGCCATCAGAACCATCATGAGGGCATGGAAGCTGTTGTTCACCCGGTCCATGAGATGGCGGGATCTTGCCGCCTGAAGCAGGTAGTAAATGCCTCCGAGCAGCAGGACGGCCGTCAGAGCCCAGGTAATTGCAGGGGAATTGAACACGCGGATCACGCCCTAAAACGATGTAGGTCAGGTGGAGCGGTCCCCGGCGCGACTGTTCGCCAGCGCCGGGGACCAGGTAGGTGCAGATTTCCTTAGGTAAGGTCCAGGACCTTTTCCCGCGCGTCGGCGTCGTGAACTGCAGGGGGAGTGCTGACTGCTTCAGAGTCCCTGCGTCGCGATTCATGCTGGGAATACAGCCAGATGGGCAGGTAGAGCGCCAGGACGAGGAAGCCGACCCAGGTTGAGGTCCAGCCGATTTCCAGGCTGTTCAGGTAGACCACGCCGATCAGGCACAGCGGTACATTGAACAGGCCGAAGATCATGGAGACGTTGGTCCAACCCTTGGGTGCGTTGAAGGGCCGTTCCAGGTTCGCGAAGGAGGGGTGCCGCTTTGCTTTGACGTAGGCGAAGAGGCTGATGCCGTTGGCGCAGGTGTAGCCGATCGCCGAGGCCGCAAGAATTGCCGCCGCGTTTCCCATGGAAATGAGCACCAGGTTGAAGGCTCCGATCACCAGCAGGGCAACAAAGGGGGTTCCATGGCGGTTGGTTTTGCCGAAAACCCTGGGGAGGTTGCCTTCCACCGCCATGGAGTGCATGGCGCGGGAGGAGCCCAAGTATGCCGTTTGGATGATCAGCACCATGGCGGCGATCAGCATGATGATGGTGATTACTGACCCGGCCTGGCCGAAGGCGGCCTGGGCCACCGGAATCAGGGGCGATACAGACTGTTCCTGAACACCGTCGACACCGAGCACACCGATGACAGCGGCCTGCAGCAGGACATACAGGACGAGGCAGATGATCCCGCAGGCAAGCAGTGCCTTGGGGACGTCCTTGGACGGGTTCTTGTACTCGGGGCCGTAGATGGCCGCCGTTTCCCAGGCGCAGGCGCTCCACTGTGCAATCGCAAAGATGCCGAAGAGCATCAGGATATGGTGCATGTCCCAGTTCCAGTCAGTGGGCCACCAGTTGCCGGTGATGTTGGCCATGTCAACGTGTCCGGTAGCAAAAGGCGCCACCGCCAGGATAACGAGCGGGATCAGGGAGATGGCTGCCAGGATGTAGCCCAGGAGGGCGCCGTCCTTGAGGCCGAACCAGTTCACGATGAATAGACCGCTGAAGATCACCAGGCCTGAAATCAAGGCGAGCTGGTACTCGGTAAAGGTTTCGCCCAGCGCCGGAAACAGCCCATGCAGGTATCCGCCGGCCGTGATGGCGAAGATCGCCAGGATCGGGTTCCAGCCAAACCAGTAGCTCCAGGCGGTGAAGCCGCCGATCAGCTTGCCCTTGTCGTACTTGCCCTTGTAGTTTTCGGTGCGGAACACATGCTGCGCAAAGCCGGGCAGACCGGAGGCCTTGGGAAACGTGGTGGCCATTTCAGCGTACGCGGTGCTCTGCAAGGCACCCTGCAGGACCGATATTCCCCAGATGAGGATTGCTGCGGCAGCCACGTACATCGGAAGGTAGCCCAGCGACGGCAGGATCAGCATGGGTACACCCAGTGCAATGGCCATGCCCTGCTTCCAGTCGATCGACCTTTTGAGGTCATCGCCGCCATCGGAACGCTTTTCACTCATAACATCTCCTTTGATGATTGAACGTCGTGTGATCTTTACTGTCTGGCCGCCTCTGGCGGCCAACGAGTATGGGACGGACCCCGATGCGCGAACGTCCATGCACGTGGGAAGGTCCGAGAATTTTCGCCGGGTGGCGAGGCCGCGGGAGCGCGTGACGGATCAACGCGCTCCCGCGGCGTTAGCTAGGGGCTGTTAGCCCGTGGTGCTACTTAGTCACTGCTGCAGCACTTGTCGGTGTTGGTGGTGGTGGGTTCGATTTTGGTGGGGAGGTTGAGGGTGGGGTTTTGGTCGAAGAAGCCGTGGGGTTCGAGCATGAAGCCGATGTTTTGGCGGGGCATGA